>NZ_DATFYW010000225.1:0-4253 GCF_035314905.1 Mycobacterium sp. | reverse complement strand
CGACCGAAGAAGACGGCGGGGCATCCGAACCGGCCCGCGGCGGCCTGCGCAACCGCCGGCCCGCCAAGACGGGCACGTCCCGCTGGCGGCGGCTGCGCGGCGGCGTGGCTGTCGAGGACTGAGCGACGCGCGCCACTTTTGCGGGCCGGGCCGCCGCGGCGGCATCGGTGGTGGGCCTGGTGCTCACGGCGTGCGGCGGCAAGACCGCAGGCCCGTGGACGAACTTTCCGCCATCCGCGGGCCGCGGGCCGTGCGCGGTTGTCGAGCAGCCCAATGTCGCCGCGCACATGCGGGACGGCACGATCCTGCGGGCCGATGTCTACCGGCCGAGGACCTCTCAACCGGTGCCCGTGATCTTGATGCGCACGCAGTACGGGAAGAACGACGCCCAGGTTGACCCGCCGCGCTACCAACCGCCCGACTGGTTCGCATCACACTGCTATCTCGTTGTGGTGCAAGATATTCGGGGCCAGGGCGAGTCCGACGGAACCTTCAGCGAGTTCACGCACGACGAAGACGACGGCTACGACTCCGTCGAGTGGGCGGCCGCGCTGCCGGGATCCAACGGCAAGGTCGGCATGTACGGCTCGTCCTACGTCGGCGCCACCCAATGGCTGGCCGCGGTGACCGCCCCGCCTCATCTCGTCACGATCGTGCCCGCCAACACCGCGTCGGACTACTACGACGGATGGACCTACGAAGGCGGCGAGTTCCGGCTCGCGTTCGTGCTGCCCTGGGCGATCGGGATCGCTACCACCGCGGCGGCGAACCGGCACGACGACGGCGCCGCCCAGCAGCTGAGCGCGGCCGCCGCCGACCCGACGCGGTGGCTGAATTTCCGCCCCTACAAAGACCTTCCGCCGATGCAGCCCGGTAATCCCACCGTCGCGCCGTGGTACTTCGACTGGATTGCCCACCGGGTGCGCGACGACTTCTGGAAAAAGTGGAGCATCCGCGACCGCTACGCCGCGGTGAAGGTGCCGGTGCTCGACTTCGAGGGGTGGTACGACGCGTTCCTGGCCGGCGGTGTCGAGAACTTCGCCGGCATGGCCGCCCATGGCGCCACCCCCGACGCGAGGCTGAACCAGCGACTGGTGATCGGGCCCTGGGACCACGTGAACTGGGGCCGCGAAAACTCCACCCCCGCTCCGTTACTCAAAGATATCGGCAGGATCGGCGACAGCCCCATCAACGATCTGATGCTGGCCTGGTACGACCACTTCCTCAAGGGTGTGGACAACGGCGTCGCCGGTAAGCCCCGGGTGGACTACTTCCTGATGGGGGCCAACACATGGAAAACCTCGACGGGCTGGCCACTGCCGCAGACCCGATGGACGCGCTACTACCTGGCCGGCGCCGGTGGCGCCGCCACGCGGACCGGCACGCTGACGACGACGCCGGCCGCCCCGAGCCAGGCCCCCGACACCTACACCTACGATCCGGCGAACCCGGCGCCCAGCCTCGGCGGCCATTCCTGCTGCGGCGCCCAGAGCGGTCCGCAGGGCCCCTACGACCAGACGCCCGCCGAGCAACGTTCCGACGTGCTCGTCTACACCAGCGATCCACTGAAAGCCGACACCGAGATCACCGGCCCGACGACCGTCGACCTCTGGGCCGCGTCGTCGGCCCCCGACACCGACTTCACCGCGAAACTCGCCGTCTTGAGGCCGGACGGGCACGTCATCAACCTCAACAACGGCATCCTTCGCGCCGCCTTCCGTGACTCGCTGTCGGATCCGCAACCGATCACCGTCGGCCAGCCCACCGAATACCGGATCGCGGTCTGGCCGACCAGCTACCTGTTCCGGCCGGGCGACCGGGTCCGCGTCGAAGTCTCCAGCAGCGACTATCCGCAGTTCGCGCCGAACCCGAACACCGGCGCGCCGTTCGGCCAGACAGCGGAGGCGGCGTCGGCCACCCAGACGATCTTCCACGACGCCGCGCACCCGTCGGCCGTCGTGCTTCCGGTGATTCCCGGTTGACCGCATCGCCCCCTATGCTGAGCGAGTGCCAAACACTCCTCCTTATCGGGTCGTCCAGTGGACGACCGGCAATGTCGGGAAAAGCTCGGTGCAGGCGATCGCCGCGAACCCGAACTATGAACTCGTCGGCTGTTACGCCTTCTCTGCGGACAAGCTCGGCCGCGACGCCGGCGAGCTGGCCGGCATCGCGCCACTCGGCGTTGCCGCCACGAACGACATCGACGCACTGCTGTCCGCGAAACCGGATTGCGTGGTCTACAACCCGATGTGGATCAACATCGACGAACTGGAGCGCATCCTGTCCGCCGGCGTCAACGTCGTGTCGACGGCCTCGTTCATCACGGGTCACAACCTCGGCACCGGCCGCGATCGCATCGTCGCGGCCTGCGAGGTCGGCGGCTCGACGATGTTCGGTTCGGGCATCAGCCCGGGCTTCGCCGAGCTGATGGCCATCGTGTCGTCGACGGTCTGCGACCGCATCGACAAGGTCACGGTCAAAGAGGCCGCGGACACCACGTTCTACGACTCACCGGAAACCGAGTTGCCGGTCGGTTTCGGCAAGCCGATCGACCACCCCGACCTGCAGGCGATGACGGAGGCCGGCACGGGCGTCTTCGGGGAGGCGGTGCGGATGGTCGCCGACGCCCTCGGCGTCGAACTCGACGAGGTGCGCTGCGACGCCGAATACGCCCAGACCACCGCCGACCTCGACCTCGGATCGTGGACGATCCCGGCCGGATGCGTCGCTGGTGTCTATGCGAGCTGGAAGGGACTGGTCGGGGCAAAGACGGTCGTCGAACTCACCGTGCGATGGCGCAAGGGCCAGACGCTCGAGCCGGATTGGAAGATCGAGCAAGACGGCTGGGTCATCCAGGTCGATGGCCGGCCGACCGTGACGACCAAGGTCGGCTTCCTGCCGCCGCCGGACTTTGCGGCCGAAACGATCGCCGACTTCATGACGCTCGGTCACATCATGACGGCGATGCCCGTCATCAACGCGATCCCGGCCGTCGTCGCCGCCGCACCGGGCATCCTGACGTACAACGACCTGCCGCTGACGCTTCCCCGCGGCGTCGTCGCGACGGGTTAGCGCCGGCCCGCCGCGCGCCTCTTCGGTGCGGCGCTTTGCCGACCCGGCTCACGGTACGGCGCGCCATACCGCGGCACCTCGAGGGCGCCGGTGTGGCGCGCGGCCGTGATCGCACTGCGCATGGGTCGAGCCAGGGCCGCGAACGAGGCCATGTCGAGAATCATCGGCGTCAGGAGCCGGTTGTGTACGTAGGCGAACGCGCTGCCGGTCTCCGGATCGGCCCACCCGAGGGTCCCGCCCAGGCCGATGTGGCCGAATCCCTTGAGTAGTCCAGGAATCGGCGATTCGTGGTAGCCCAAGTGGAACGGCATCGGCACAACCATGTTCAGGTCGGGCAGCACCCTGGGCCTGCCCGCCAAGCCGCGCGCCAACTCGGGTGACAGAAACTGTCGGCCGTCGATGCTGCCGCCGTTGGCGAGCGCCGCGTACATCTTGGCGAGGCCACGGCCGGTGACGACGCCGTTCGCGGCGGGGATCTCGCCGTCGAGGAAAGGGATGTCGCCCTGCACGAAGGATTTGATCCCCGGAAAGTACATCGAACCGAAGGCGCCGGAGAATGGCAGGCCGGCGACTTTGGGTGCGATGAAGTCGAACAGGGGATTCGGCCGCGTGCTCTGCGGCGCGAGGATCTGCGCCACCGTGGTCGGGGCGCCGGGGGCCGGGCGGCCGAGGTACAGGCCGTCGGTGTCGAGCGGACGCGCGATCTCGGCGCGGATCAGGTCACGCATGCCCATGCCGGTCACCGCCCGGGCCAGACCCGACATCAGCCAGCCCAGGGTCAGGGCGTGATAGGCCGGGAACCCGCGCAGGTGATCGACGGGCGCGGCGGCAAGGCGCTCCTCCATCAGGACGTGATCCATCAGCTCCGTCTTGCTGACACCCTTGAGGTGCGACAGCCCGGACCGATGGCGCAGCACATCGCGGACCGTGATCTCGGCCTTCCCGTTGGCGCCGAACTCCGGCCAATACTCGGCGACGGGAACGTCGTAGACCAGCAGCCCGCGGTCGACGAGCCGATGGATGACCGTCGCCGCGATTCCCTTCGTCGCCGAGAAAACCATCGCGCCGGTGTCGGCCGTCCAGTGCACCTCGCCGGCCCGGTCCGACCAGCCGGTCCACACGTCGACGACCGGCCGGCCGTCGATGTACACGCAGAGCGCGCCGCCACCGAAGCGGCGGCC
>NZ_DATFYW010000224.1:0-8954 GCF_035314905.1 Mycobacterium sp. | reverse complement strand
GGTGCCTGCATCGGCGGCTTCACAGTCCCGGTACCCGACGAGGTCGACACAGAGATGTCGACGGAGATAAGGAGTCTGCACGATGAACCTGAAGAAACGACTCGCGGGAGCCTCTCTCGCGGGTGGCTTGGGCCTGGCCGTTTTGGGCCTGGGCGCGGGCATGGCATACGCGGACCCACCTGGCGGCCCATGCGGTGGGCCCCCCGGTTCTCAGTGTGGCGGACCGGGCGGACCCGGCGACCATGGTGGACCTCCGCCACCGCAGGGCGGACCAGGTGGGCCCGGGGGCCCGCAGGGAGACTTCCATGGACCTGGCGGGCCTGGTGGACCGCCGCCGCCGCAGGGCGGACCAGGTTGGCCCGGGGGCCCGGGAGACTTCCATGGACCTGGCGGCCCTGGTGGACCTCCGCCGCCCCAGCAGGGCGGCCCGGGCGGCCCCGGCGGCGGTCCCGGAAACTGGGGTCGACCCGACGACCAAGGCTGGCGGGGCCACCCACCGCCGTGGGGCCAAGGGCCGCCGCCGTGGGGATTCGGTCCGCCCCCGCCGCCCCCGTGGCAGGGACCGCCCCCGCCCCCGTGGGCACCTCCTCCGCCGCCGTTCGACTACTACGGCCAGCAGGTCAACCCGGTGTTTGACCCGGGATTCCAGCAGTGGGGCTTCTGGTTCTTCGGCATCTGGATTCCGCTGTAACAGCCGACGAGACGGTCGCCTTGCCTTTCCTCAGCCTGGCCACGGCGACCGTCATCGGCGCTCGTCGCCGATGCCCGGCGACGGCGGCTACCTGCACGGCGCGGCCCACACAGTCTCGTGTCACGCCCAACGCGGCGCCTTCGTATACGGCGGCGATTCCCCGCACGACCCGCTGGTGTCGGTGCTCAGGGCACTGATCACCCGATCCCACCCTGTCATCGAGAGCAGTCGACCGCGACCTCGAGGGCTGCGCAGATGGCGCGCATTCTGGTGTCGGCAAGCCGGCCAAGCCGGCTGACCAGTACTGTGACCGAGACACTTTCGACCGAGTCCAGGTTCACTGCCGAACGGCGGGGGATAGGGTCGGAATCGGGTTCCAGAACAACCTCGCTGGCCAGTCCACGAATGGTCGTTGTGCAGGGTGCGACGAGCGTGCGTCGAAGCCGAGGGATCGCTACTTCCCGCGACAGCACAACGACTGGGCGCCGGCCGATCTCGGCCATCTCGCACCACCACACCTCCCCGCGTGCCGGAAGCGCAATCAGGTGGCGCCGACCGCCCGCCGCCACGAGGCCAGGTCGCCCCACTCGTCGGGTTCCTCAGCCGGGTGCTCGTCGTAGGCTGCATAGCTCGCGTCCACCTCGGCCGATCGATGACGGGCGAGCAATGCCCCCAGGGCCTCATCGATGAGGGCCGCGTCACTGATCCCCGACCGCAAACTGCGCGCACTGCTCAGCAGCTCGGCGTCCACAGTAGTGCTCAAGCGTATGCGGTTCATGCCATCAATATGCCACAAATACGGGTTGACGCCGACGGCCACACTGGGCCAGCCAGCGGACCGACGTGTGCGCCGACGATGTGGCGTCAAGCCTGCTGGGCATCTTCCTGGCCAGCCGCTCCTCCGACCAGGCTCAACGCATGCTCGACTTGCTCATCGACGGCGTGATCGCCACGCGATGATCCTGACCGCGCCGGAAATTAGGGACCACACATTCAGCACATTCAGCGCCACAAGATCCTCGACGAGTACCCATCGATTACTCGGGAGGACACGGCGACGACCGGACCGGAGGAAGCCATGACGAACGACCCGACAACCTCACTCAGCGAGCACCGTTTCGTCTCGCTCACCACGTTCAAACGCAGCGGCGAGGGCGTGTCAGCGCCGATGTGGATCGGCCGTGACGGCGGCGACCTGTTCGTGTGGACGCCGGCCGATAGCTGGAAGGTCAAACGGGTCCGCAACAATCCCCGCGTCCTGCTGGCACCGAGCGGCCGTACCGGCAAGGTCCGCCACGGCGTTGTGCCCGTCGAGGGCACCGCGCAGATCATCACCGACCCGGCGACGGTGAATCGCCTTGAGACGCAGATCCGTCGTAAGTACGGCCCGGAGTACCGCGTCGTCACGCTGGTCGAAATGATCGTGGCGCGAGGCCGCAAGCCACGGGTCATCCTCCGGATCTCATTATCGGGCTGAAGCGTTGCCAACTCGCCGATGGCGGTGGCTTGCCGGGGTGCGTTGTGATCGCCGCACACGGTGATCGTGCGTGACCACTCCTCAGACCCGAGTGTGGCGGTCGCCGGTGGCTTTACCAACTTGTTTTTCGCCTTGTCGATGCCGCTCATGGCCGGTCTCCTGCGCTGCGCTGCGGTCCCACGCGGGCTTGGCCTGGCCTCTACCCGCGGCACCATCGTGAATACATCACCTGACTGCGCCGACCAGGCGCTCGCGGTTCGCGATCGGCCGGTGCGGGAAGGGCGCCACGGCACGACCATGTTTGGGCGGGCACCACGCCCGGCGAGAATGGCTTCACCTACGGCCTGCTGTTCGCGCGGGAACAGGCGCTCGCCGCCGATCGCCGCCGTGACACACGAAAACTGTTGTGAGCCTGGCCGACCCGACCCGGGCGCTTTGAGGCGTATCCGGACGTAACTGGCGTTGAGGTGGCTGGCTTCCTGGCGTGTAGCCGGGAATACCTAGTGGCTCTGGGCATTCGATGCGGTCTGTCGATTGGCTGGCGAGTTGCGCACAGCGGCAACGAGATCATCAAGGGGGTGTTCGAGCATGACGGCGTGTTTGGCGAGCGCGCCGTCGGCGGCGGTGATCTGGCAAGCGGGCTCCCCGAAACCAGACATCGCCGGGGTACGGCGCACGCAGTGGTGGGTAAACGGGGAAGGATCGCAGAGCAATCGCCGTTCGGGTGGGCACATCGAGCATCGCCGATCGGCTGCGTACACGAAGAAGCGGGAGAGTTGAAGTCGCGAGATCTGCTGGCTGTGCTGATGGCGCTGCTCGCCCCGTTCTTCGCGGCTCTGGGCATCGTGATCCGGCAACGCGCCACGGCCGACGTCCCCGACGAGGTGGTGAGCGCCAGGGCGGTCGTGCGCAACCGAATGTGGTGGGCCGGAACCGCGGCCGCGTTGGCCGGCTATGTCTGTCAGGCGTTGGCCTTATCGAAGGGATCTCTGCTGCTGGTGCAGCCGTTGTTGGTGTCGGCGCTGCTGTTCGCGTTGCCGATGAGCGCGGGGCTGTCTCATCGCCGCGTCCGCCACAGTGACTGGGGTTGGGCGCTGCTGCTCACCATCGCACTGGCGGTGTTCGTGTTGGTGGGGCAGCCGCGCGGCGGTCATTACCGTCCACCGGTGCCGGCGTGGACGCTGGTGACGGTGGTGATGGTGCCTTCCGTGGCAGCGTGTGTGGCCGTGGCCGCTCGTGTCGGTGGTCGGCAACGGGCCGTGCTGCTGGGGGTCGCGGTGGGGGCGTTGTTCGGAACGGTCGCGGTGCTGACGAAAATGTCGATGCACCGTCTCACCGAGGGCGGCCTGCCGGCGCTGTTGTCGGTGCCCGCTCCCTATCTGCTGGTTGTGCTCGCTGTGCTGGCAATGATGTTGCAGCAGTCGGCTTTTCGCGCCGGAGTGTTGGAAACGTCGGTCCCGGCCATGCTGGTGGTGGAACCCCTGAGCGCATCGCTGCTCGGGATCGCCGTGCTGGGCGAGTACTTTGCGGTGAGCGGGCCCGCGGCGGCGGTGCTTCCGCTGGCCGCGCTCGCGATGGCGGCCGCCACCATCGCGCTTGGTCGCGGCTCGGCCGCCCGCGAGCAAAACGCCGTGGAACCCACGGGCGCCGTGCCCGGCGCAGAAAGGCTTTAGCCCGCCCAGCCGGTTTCGGTCTGCCTACCGGTAACCTGCTTGCGCAGTGCTTGGGCTCGTTGCGGCACGGCCGTCGTGAGATCGAGCGGAGATGCAGCTGGAGGCGGATGCCGGCCAGGCTTACCCCGCCGTTCCCGCCTCCCCCGACGCCTTCCAGTCCGGCTTGCGCCGCCACTCGAGCAGCAGCGGTGGGAGCACCCCGAGCGCGAGAATCCCGGCCAGGATCAGCAGCCCGTATAGCAGGGGGTTCGCGTGGCCGAACTGTGATGGTGGCACGAAGCCGATCAGGAACGCGGCCACCGATGACGCCGCTCCGAGTGCGCACTGCAGGCCGAGCGCGGGTGCCCTGTACCCACGGGGATGGTCGGGTTGCCTGCGCCGCAGCCTGATTGCGGCAATGAACATCAGCCCGTACATGATCAGGTAGACCTGGGTGGCCATCGCGGCGAATATCCAGTACGCGCTGTTGACATTCGGGATCACCGCATAGAGGAAGCCGATGACAGTTATCACGACGCCTTGTGCGATGAGGATGTGCAGCTGGATGCCCTCATCGTTGACCTTCTGGAAGTACCGGGGAAGGTAGCCCTGTTCGCGTCCGATCCTGAGCAGCCCCTCGGACGGGCCGTCAAGCCAGGCGATCATTCCGCCGAGGGCCCCAATCGCCAGCGCGAGCGCGACCACGGGCAGCGCGAACCCGAGATGGAGGTGCTTGAGTAGGGCATCGAAGGCCTGCATCAACCCGGCCGTGAGGCTGATCGTCTGCGCGGGGATTACCCATGAGATCGCCAGTGTGGGGAAAACGAAGACGGCGACGACGAGTATCGAGGCGACGAACATGGCCTTCGGGAACTCTCGGCCCGGGTCGCGCAGCTCGTCGACGTGTACGGCGTTGACCTCGACACCGGCGTAGGTGAAGAAACTGTTGACGATCAGCACGATGCTCGCCAGCCCGTTCCATGCCGGCAGGACGTGGTGAACGTCCATCGGCGCCGCCGAATGGTTGCCCTGCAGCAGATAGATCATGCCGAGAACGATAAGCAGCGCCCCGGGAATCAGGGTTCCGATCAGGGTGCCGCTCGAGGCGAGCTTGGCCACCAATCCGGGCCCGCGAGACGACACCAGCACGCTGCCCCAGAACAGCACGACGATGATCACCGCGGTGTAGACGCCGTTGTTGGCGAGGCTCGGGTCGATCACGTAGGCCAGCGTCCCGGCCACGTAGGCCAGCAGGGCCGGGTAGTAGAAAATGGTCTGCGCGAACTGGCACCACACTGCGAGCAGCCCCATCGGCGCGGAGATGCCCTCGCGCACCCAGTTGTAGACGCCGCCCTGCCACCCCGAGGCCAGCTCGGCGGAGACCAGCGACGCGGGCAACAGAAACACGATCGCCGGCAGCACATACAGAAACACTGAGGCCAGTCCGAACACCGACAGGGCCGGCGCGGAGCCGAGGTAGCCGACGGCGCCAACCGTCATCATCGCGACGGCGGTCCAGCTGATGAACGTTGGGCCCCGTTGACGCGCCGCGGCTTTGTCCCTTGAGCGCGCAAACACCCGGGGTGCGCGCAGGCGCGCGGGGCCAATCGCGTGCATGATGCCCATCGTGCGGTCAGCTTAGTGCGCACGGTCGCACAATCTCGACAGTAACGTGCATCCAGCCGGTCAGCGACGAACTACTCGAGCCGATAGCGTCGGTTCGATCGCGGCCACCAAATCCCAGGCCAGTTCAGTTTCCTCGTGATGACGCACGGAAGCCTCTGCCGTGCAGAGTGATCCGCTGCCGAGTAGACCGGCCAAAGCCGCCGCGGCGCGCGACACGTCCGCTGCGGCCAATACGGCCGCTGTGCCAAGGAGCTTGGCGTGTCAGGCTATTCGCGATTGACCAAAGACAAGCTGATCAGATTTGCAACCACTGACACCGGCTCAGTCCAGCGGTACCGGCACCGGGCGGCCCTCGGCGATCAGGGTCTCACCCAGGTCATAGTCGCCGTCGGCGTTGCACGTCAACACGCCGACCGCGGCGCCGTCAGTCTCATACCAGACGGTGAAGCCGTGGTCGCGGCTCAGCAGTCGGCTGCGCTGATAGCCGTCACCCCAGGCGTGGTACTTGATCGTGGTGTCGCCGATCGTGGTCCAAAAACCCGGCAGGCTATCCCACTTCGCCGACCCACCTGCTGCTCCGGTGCCGGCTACCGTGCCCTGGTCGATCGCATCCTGCCAATGCTCGACCGCCAGGGGACGACCCGCGGTGGTGTTGAACGCCCATGCGACGTCGCCGGCGGCGAAGACCCCTTCGGCCGACGTGCGCATATCGGCCCCGACAACGATGCGGGACTGCTCCACTCGTAGGCCGGCCGCCTGCGCAGCTTCGCTGTTGGGCGTCACCCCGGTCGCGGCGAGCACCAGGTCGGTGTCGAGCGTGACACCGTTGTCGAAGAGGACCGCCCGCCCGTCGATTGCCTGGACGGCGACCCCGCCGGCATAGCGGACGCCCGCCGCATTGAGTAACCCCAACAGCCGTTCGCCGGCCTCGGCGCCGAGACGCTGTTCCTGCGGGACGGTGTCGGGGGCGACCAGGGTCACCGTGACCCCCTGCAGTGCAAGGGAAGCCGCGGCTTCGCAGCCGATGAATCCGGCACCGATGACCACCGCGGAGGACGCCTGTGCGCCCGCCCGGCGCAACCGGGTGGCGTCGGCGAGCGACCGCAGTTGCAGCGCCGCATCGCCGCCGGGGATCGGCAGCGGCGTCGGTCTGGCGCCACAGGCGAGCACCAGCGTCTCGTAGGGGACCGAGGTCCCGCCGGCCGTGACGCGGCGCCCGGCTACATCTATGTGCTCGAGGGTCGCCCCGTCCACTACCTCGATGGAGCGCTCACGAAACCACTGCGGGGGATGCAGTGCAACGTCGTCGGTGTCGCCGCGCAGGTATTCCTTGCTCAACGGGGGTCGCGCGTACGGAAGGTCCGGGTCTTCGGTGAAGATCCGCACCGGCCGGATTTCATCGTGGGCACGAAACGCTTCGGCGGCGCTCACGCCCGCGGGTCCGCTACCGATCACGATTACGCCGGGTGCATCCATCGTGGCGGCATACCCGCTGCCGGTCGCTCACACACCGCATTGCCGTCACCGTCGTTGGGCAAGTACGCGAGCACCTCGTGGCCCTGGGTTCCAGTCCAGGATCCGATCGGCCCACCACCGCAGATCCTCGGCGCGCTGGGAGCCGCCGTAAAGGGTCGGCGGATCGGGACCGTGCAGCCGCCCCGGCTCGCCGGCGCCCGGTCATCCGGTCGTCGTAGTTACGCGGCTCTGTCCTCGACCACGCTGAGGGGTGACGCGGTTTGCACCACCCGTGTCATCCGGAATCCGGCTTGGGTGAGCAGGTCGCGGTACTCGGCCGCAGTGCGTTCGCGGGCCCCCAAATTCAGCAGCATCTCCAGATCAACCCATTTTTCCGGGAAGTCACGGTCGTGATTGGGGATCACGAACTCGACCAGCAACACCGTGGCTTCCGGGCCGGCTGTCGCGCGAACATTACGCAGGATCTGCACCGCCTTCTCGTCGGGCCAGTCGTGGATGATGTTCTTGAGGACGTAGGCGTCACCACCGCCGGGAACGCTGTCGAAAAACGACCCCGCCGCGATCCGCACCCGGTCGGTGACATTGTGCTTGCGCAACAGGCTCGGGGCGCTCGCGACGACCCGCGACAGGTCGTACAGGACGCCCTGCTAAGCCGGCGCCGCCGCCAGGATGGAGGCCAGCAGGGTGCCGTGCCCGCCGCCGACGTCGACGATCGTGGGGTGGGCGCTGAAGTCGTAGCCGGCGACCACGGGCGCCGTCGTCAACTCCGAAATACTCGTCATGGTCTGGGTGAAGAGTTCGGCATGCTCGGGCTGCTCGGCGAAGTATTCGAAGCTTTCCTTGCCGTGCAATGCCGCCACCACCGCATTCCCGGTTCGGATGGATTCCACCAGCAGGGTCCAGCGTTCGCGCTGCTCCCGCGACCCGTAGAACCGCGCCGCCCAAGTCATCGACACCGGTGCGTCGGAACGCAGCGTGCCGGCAGGGGAATTGAGCTCATAGCGGCCGTCGCGGCGATGACGGAAGATGCCCCGGCTGATCAACGCCCGCAGCAGCCGGCCCAGCGCGTCGGCGTCCGCGTCCACCCGGGCCGCCAACTGGTCGATCCGCAGCGGCCCATTGGCGAGGGCATCGGCGACGCCGAGTTGGACCGCCACCGTGATCGCCTGCGACGTCCAGGTGGCAAGGATTGTCTCCATCATCGCCGCCGGCGCGGGTGTCAGCCGTTGATGGAGCCGATACAGGTGGTGGCGGATCCACTCGACAACGCGGGCCAGCTTGGCGGGTGGAACCTTGGCGGTCATCGCCATCACCTCACCTCCACAAATCGATGGTCAGCAGCGGACACACCGGGTAGAGAGGTGTCAATCGGGGTAGTGTCGGGCGACTCTTTCATCGCCGTCGGCGAGAGGTGAGTACTCGCCGCGGCCCCGAGGTTTCGGCTGATCTTCGCGGACATCCGGCGGTGACTTACCGAACGCAGAAACATCGTCAGTGCCCAGGTCATGAACCGGTCGGGGATCATCGCCGCCGGTCTCAGCACGGACTCACGGTGGGACACCTGCAGCGACGCGACCCAGGACACGGCCTTGACCTTGCGTCGCCTGGTGTTCTCGTACCAGCGCAGCGCGCTCGACAGATCACTGTTGCTGCTGTTCATTCCTATCCGGAAACCCGAAAGTGCCTTGCACAACACCATGGTGTCGAGCAGCGCCTGATTGGCCCCCTGCGCGGCGGTGGGCGGCATCGTGTGTGCGGCATCGCCGAGCAACGTCAACGCGCCTTGGCCCGGCGTGCGGGCAATCGGATGCCGAAAATGTGGGAACGGCGAACGGGCCAGATCGTCGTCGGTCAATGTCGCGAGTACTCGATCTGCCAAGTCGGACCATCCTGTGAAATGGGACCGGATCGTGTCGATCGGACGTTTCGGTCTGACGAAGTCGGCCGACCATGGCAAGTCGAACCACCACTGCAGATCGCAGCCTCCAGCCGGCCACAGGCCAAGGCTTCCGTGCTCGCCGACAACGATCAG
>NZ_DATFYW010000223.1:0-16097 GCF_035314905.1 Mycobacterium sp. | reverse complement strand
GCACGCGACACGCTGCGCACCGAAATGGGCTACCCGCTGCACGGGCACGAGTTGTCGCTGGACATCTCGCCGCTGCAGGCGCGCTGCGGCTGGGCGGTAGGCTGGCGCAAAGACGCCTTCTGGGGCCGCGACGCGTTGCTGGCCGAGAGGCAGGCAGGCCCGCGACGGTTGCTGCGCGGGCTTCGCACCACGGGCCGCGGCGTGCTGCGGCCGGAGTTGACGGTACTCGACGGCGATGCCGTAGTTGGGGTCACCACGTCGGGAACCTTTTCTCCCACATTGAAAGTCGGCATCGCGCTGGCGTTGATCGATACCGCTGCCGGCATCGAGAACGGCAGCCGCGTCACCGTGGACGTGCGGGGGCGGCCGCTGGAGTGTGAGGTGGTCGACCCGCCGTTCGTCGAGGCCAAAACTCGATAGCGGGCGGGGATACAATCGCTCGCATGAGCACCGGTCCCCTCGAGTTCACCGTTCAGCGCAGCGCGCACCCGGCGACCGACGAGCAGCGGACCGTGATCATGACCAATCCGCCGTTCGGGCAGTACCACACCGACCACATGGTGTCGATCACCTACACCGACGAGCGGGGCTGGCACGACGCACGGGTGATCCCGTACGGGCCGATCGAGCTCGACCCGTCGGCCATTGTGTTGCACTACGCCCAGGAGGTGTTTGAAGGGCTCAAGGCGTATCGGTGGGCGGACGGATCGATCGTGTCGTTCCGGCCCGAGGCGAACGCCGCCCGGCTGAGGTCCTCGGCACGGCGGCTGGCGATCCCGGAGCTGCCCGACGAGGTGTTCATCGAGTCGCTTCGCCAGCTGATCGCGGTCGACGGTGCATGGGTGCCGCCGTCGCGCGGCGAGGAGTCGCTGTACCTGCGACCCTTCATCTTCGCCACCGAGCCGGGTCTGGGCGTGCGCCCGGCCAACCAGTACCGCTACCTGGTGATCGCCTCACCGGCGGGGGCGTACTTCCCGCGCGGCATCAGGCCGGTGAGCGTCTGGCTGTCCACCGAGTACGTCCGCGCGTCGCCGGGTGGTACCGGCGCTGCCAAGTTCGGCGGCAACTACGCCGCGTCGCTGCTCGCGCAGGCCCAGGCCGCGGAGAACGGCTGCGACCAGGTGGTCTGGCTGGATGCCGTCGAGCGCCGCTACATCGAAGAGATGGGCGGGATGAACCTTTTCTTCGTGTTCGGCAGCGGCGGTTCGGCGCGGCTGGTCACCCCGGAGCTCACCGGCACACTGCTGCCGGGCATCACGCGAGATTCGTTGCTGCAGTTGGCAACCGACGCTGGATTCACGGTCGAGGAACGCAAGATCGACGTCGACGAGTGGCAGAAGAAAACAGCGGCGGGCGAGATCACCGAGGTGTTTGCGTGCGGTACTGCCGCGGTGATCACGCCGGTGTCCTCGGTCAAGTCCGCCGACGGCGAGTTCACCATCGCCGACGGTGAGCCGGGTGAGATCACGATGGCGCTGCGTGACACCCTGACGGGGATCCAGCGCGGCACGTTTGCCGATACCCACGGTTGGATGGGCCGCCTCGGCTAACGGACCGCCTCGGCTAACGGACCGCCATTCCGACGGCAGCGACGGTGGTGGCCACCTCGATCGCCGCGCCGAGCACATCACCCGTGATGCCGCCGAACCGCCGTACGCAGTGGGCGGCGAGCACCGCGGCGACCGCGAGCGCCGCCAGCACCGCCAGCGGTCCCTGCCACGGCCGGGGGCCGGTCAACGTCGACGCCGCGACCACCACCGCGGCCCACGCCGCCACCACCGGCAGCGGCTGCGTGCCCGCCACCGCAGCGCCCAGCACACTGCCTGCGGCCGCGGGCACGCCGCGGCGGCAGGCCAGCACCGCGGCCACCCGCCCCGTCGTGACGGCGGTCACCACCGCCACCCAACCCGGTATCCCTTCCGACAGCGCGGCGAACGCCAGCCCCTGGACGACGACGGCCACCACCACCGCGGCCACCCCGAACGGGCCGGCGGACCCGTCACGCATCACCCGAAGCCCGCGCTCGGGCGGTCCGTAGCAGCCCAGACCGTCGGCGGTGTCGGCCAGCCCGTCGATGTGCAGGCCGCGGGTGAGGATCAGCAGCGCGGCGACCGCCAGCATCCCGGCCAGCGGGCTGCCCGCGCCGAACGCCCACGAACCCGCCAACAGCACCGCACCGGCGAGTTCGCCGAGCACGATCCCGACGACCGGCAACGCGGTGAGCACGCCGCGGCCGATCCCTGGGGAGGGGACGCGCGTCGGCAGGACCGAAGCGAACGCGAAAGCGCCGACCAGCGAACGAATCACGACTAACCCGACGCGCGTTCGCTCACCGCCGCCTCGTCGAACGTCGCCATCGACGCCAGCGTGGCCACCGCGGCTCTGACGATCGGCAGCGCCACCACCGCTCCCGTCCCTTCGCCAAGCCGCATCTGCAGGTCGACGATGGGCTCCAACTCCAGTTCCCTCAACGCCAGGGCATGCGCCGGCTCGGTCGAGCGGTGCCCCGCTTGCCACCACTGCCGGGCACCGGGCGCCAGCCGCTCGGCGATCAGCGCGGCCGCGGTGACCACTAGACCGTCGAGCAGCAGCGGCGTACGGCGCACGGCCGCCTGCGCGCAGAACCCTGCCATCGCCGCGAGATCGGCGCCACCGCAGATCCGCAGCAGCGCAACGGGGTCGGCGATGTCGCGGCGTGCCCGGTACAGCGCATCGCGAACCACGGTGGTCTTGCGCATCCAGCCGCCGTCATCGATGCCCGTGCCGCGTCCGACCGCGACCACCGGCTCCGATCCGGTCACCGCCGCCACCAAAGTGGTTGCGGGCGTAGTGTTTCCGATGCCCATGTCACCGGCGATGAGCAGATCGGCGCCGGCATCGACCTCCTCGTCGGCGATCCGGCGGCCGGCTCCGACGGCCGCGACCACCTCGTCCTGGCTCAACGCGTCTTCGACGGCCGCGTTACCGCTGCCGCGGCGCACCTTGTACGCCCCGATCCCCTGGGTCAGCGGCGCGTCGGCGTCCACCGCTATGTCGACGACACGCACGCCGGCTCCCGCCACGCCCGCCAGGACGTTGATCGCCGCCCCGCCGGCGTCGATGTTGGCCACCATCTGCGCGGTGACCTCCGGAGGATACGCCGAAACCCCCGCCGCCGCGACGCCGTGATCGCCTGCGAACACCACCACGCGGGCCCGTTCGAACTGCCGCGGCGGGCACACTCCCTGACACGACGCCGCCCACACCGACAGCTCCTCCAGCCGGCCCAGTGCGCCGCGTGGCTTGGTCAGCCTGTCCTGGCGCGCGCGTGCCGCGGCGGCGACTTCGGCGTCGGGCGGCACCACCGGCCCGAATTCGGCCGCAGCGCTCACTAGCCGTAGTCCTTGACGGTCACCGGCCGGCCCGCGACCACCAGCACCACGCGGTCGCACAGGCCGGCCAGCCGCTGGTTGAGTTCGCCCATCTCGTCAGCGAACCGGAGCCCCGAATCGGTGGTGGGCACCACCGTCAACCCGACCTCGGGGCTGACGATCATCAACGGGGAGCCGAATTCGTACACCGCCTCGACGAGGTCGTCCACATCGGCGCTGACCGGGTCGCTGCCCCAGCCGCGGCGGTCCAGCACGGCGGTGAGCCAGCCGCCGACGTCGTCGATGAGCGTGGGCGGCGCCGGGATCTTTCGCAACTGGGCTGCCAGTTCGACGGTTTCGACGGTCGCCCAGTGCTGCGGTCGCCGCGCCCGGTGTTCGGTCACGCGCCGAGCCCACGTGGGGTCGGATTCGCGCGCGCAGCCGGTGGCCAGGTACCGCACCGGGTCGGTGGGCTCCACCTCCTCGGCGATCGCCAACTCGGCCCATCTCGACTTGCCCGACCGGATGCCGCCGAGCACCAGTGTGCGCATGGCGGTCAGGCTACGTCGTCGCCGCGGTTGACGCGGGGCCGCGGAGCCCGCATCCGGCGCAGCTGCGATGCCCGGCTGGCCGCGTAAAAGCCGAGCTTCCAACGGCTTTCGGTGTTGCCCGGGAACTTCACGTCAACCAGCTTGCCGACCTTGCGAGCGAGGAACAGGCCGTCGATGGCCATGATCGCGACCAGCACGAGCATGGCGGGGGAGATGAAGAACTGCACCCGCGGCACCGCCAGCATCACGAAGATCAGGGCCAGTGCCGCGGGCATGAACAGCCCGAGGACGTTGCGTCGCGCGTCGACGACGTCGCGTACGTACCGCCGTATCGGGCCCCGGTCGCGAGGCAGCAGGTAGGCCTCGTCGCCGGCCATCATCCGCTCGCGGCGATCGGCCATCTGCGCACGCTGCCCGGCCTTTTCGACCTTGCGCTCCGCACGGGTCAGCTTCGGGCCGCCCACGGCCTTGCGCCGGCGGCGCGCCTCCGCGGCGGTCATCGGCGCCGGTGCGACGGGCCCCCGCCGCTTGGCGGCGTCGCGCTTGGGTGTGGGCCGGCCTTTGGGCGCCGTGGTCTTGCGGGACGCAGCCTCGTCGGCGCCGACCGCCTCGGCCTCGACAGCCGCGGCGTCGTCGGCGCTCTTTTTACGGCCCAGCAGACTCACGCCCGCCAGTTTAGGGTGCATGGATGAGCGCGCTCCCAGGCCTGCCATGCGCGTGCTGATCGCCCCCGACTGTTATGGGGACAGCCTGACCGCCGTCGACGCCGCCGAGGCCATCGCCTCCGGCTGGCTGCGGGCACGGCCCGACGACGACCTCACCCTGGCGCCGCAGTCCGACGGCGGTCCGGGGTTCGTCGGGGTGCTGGCGGGCCGGCTCGGCGAGCTGCGCACAGCGCGTGTCTGCGGCCCGCTCGCCGCCGACGTCGACGCGGACTGGGTCCTCGACGGCGAGATGGCCTACGTCGAATGCGCGCAGGCCTGCGGGCTGGCCCTTCTCGACGGCCCGCCGACCGCGCGGACCGCGCTGGCGGCCCACACCAGGGGAGTGGGCCAGCTCATCGACGCTGCACTGGCCGCAGGTGCCCGCCGAGTGGTGGTCGGCCTCGGCGGGAGCGCGAGCACCGACGGCGGCCGCGGCATGATCGACGTCCTGGGCGGGTTGGGTCCGGCCCGGCAGCGGCTCTCCGGGATCGAGCTGATCGCCGCAACCGACGTCGAACACCCGATGCTGGGCCCGATGGGCGCCGCCCGGGTGTTCGGGCCGCAGAAGGGCGCCGACCCCGACACCGTCGAGCTGCTGGAGGACCGGCTCACGTCGTGGGCCGCGGAATTGGACGCGGCCGCGGGCCGGGCGGTCAGTCGGGAGGCGGGCACCGGCGCCGCGGGTGGGCTCGGAGCGGCACTGCTGGCGCTCGGGGGCCGTCGGGAGTCGGGTGCCGCGATCATCGCCGAACACACCCGCCTGGCCGACGACGTCGCCGCCGCCGACCTCGTCGTCACCGGCGAAGGCCGATTCGACGACCAGTCGCTGCACGGCAAGGTGATCAGCGCGCTGGCGGCCGGCGCGGCGGCGCGGCGGACCCCGGTGCTGGTGCTTGCGGGACAGGTCGCGCTGCCCGACGCCGCGCTGCGGGCGGCTGGCATCGCGGCGGCCCGCTCGATCGCCGATTACGCGGGATCGGTTCGCCTGGCGGTCGACGACGCCGCCAACCAGCTGGCCGGCCTGGCCCGCAAGGCCGCGGCAGCGCACGTCTGGCTGGACGAACTCGGGAATAGCGGCGAAACCAGGTACCGTTGAATAAGTGGGGTTTGCTCCATTGCGAGATAGGCATAAGGAGACGTAATGAGTGTTCAGGACGAGTCGGCCACCAGCACCGCGACTCACGGCGTGATCCTGACCGACGCCGCGGCCGCGAAGGCCAAGGCGCTGCTGGACCAGGAGGGCCGTGACGACCTGGCCTTGAGGATCGCCGTTCAGCCGGGTGGCTGCGCGGGCCTGCGTTACAACCTCTTCTTCGACGACCGGGCGCTCGACGGCGATCTGACCGCCGAGTTCGGCGGCGTGACGCTGACGGTGGACCGGATGAGCGCACCGTACGTGCAGGGCGCGACGATCGACTTCGTCGACACGATCGAGAAGCAGGGGTTCACGATCGACAACCCGAACGCCACGGGCTCGTGCGCCTGCGGCGACTCCTTCAACTGACCTCACTCAGTACTGAGCGGCGGTCCGTAACAGATACGAGCACACGAGGACGCGGTCGTCCTGGCTGAGAAGCTGGGCGATGGCCTGTTCCTCGTCTCTGGCGCCGCTGCTTCTGCCCGCGGGAACGGCACGCATCGTGAACAGCACCTGAGCCTGGTTGGGTGACCAGAACACCATCTTGTCGATCGTGGTGACCTCGGCCTTCGCGAACTCCTTGCGAAACGCGTCACTGGACAGCCGCGCCAGCGCCTGGTCGGACCTGCGGTCCTTTACCGCGTCGTACATGCCGCACATCGTGTTGCGGGCGACCGTGTCGTAGTCACCCTTGGCAAGCGCGTCCAGGTAGTTCTGGATCGCGACCTTCGCGGATCCGGGGGTCAGCGCTCCGCCCTCCGCCTCCGGGGAGCCGCCGCGCGCCGCATAGATGATCGCCACGGTCGTCGCCGCCACCACCGCGATGACCAGCGCCAACGCCCCCAGCAGCCACCAGCGCCGCCGCTTCGGATACCGAACGGGCGGCGGCAGCATCCCGGGATACACCGATGCCGCGGCCGGTTGATAAGGCCCCTGTGACGGCGGATAGGGCTGCCCGGGGGGCGTCGGCTGGGCCGCGAAGGGTTGGCTCGGATAGGGCTCGGTGTAGGACTGTGGGCTGGACGTGGGGTCGGAGTACTGCGGGTACGGACCGGCCATGGTAGGCAGGCTAGCGCAACCCGCCCCGGACTGACGGGGCGGCGACTTTGAGTAGTCTTAGCTTAGATTGCTTAACGAATTGAAGGGCGACGTCGTGACAATTGCGGTGACCGGATCGATAGCAACCGACCATCTCATGCGGTTCCCGGGCCGGTTCTCCGAGCAGTTGCTGCCCGAGCACCTGCAGAAGGTGTCGCTGAGCTTCCTGGTCGACGATCTCGTCGTGCACCGCGGCGGAGTCGCGGGAAACATGGCGTACGCGATCGGCGTGCTGGGCGGGGACGCCGCACTTGTCGGCGCCGCAGGCATGGACTTCGCCGATTACCGGGAGTGGCTCGAATCGCACGGCGTCAATTGCGACCACGTGCTGATCTCAGACACCGCCCACACCGCGCGGTTCGTCTGCACCACCGACCTCGACATGGCGCAGATCGCCTCGTTCTACCCGGGTGCGATGTCGCAGGCCCGGCACATCTCGCTGGCCGAGGTCGTGTCTTCCATCGGCACACCGGAAATGGTGATTGTCGGGGCCAACGATCCCGACACGATGTTCTTGCACACCGACGAATGCCGCAAGCTGGGCCTGGCGTTCGCGGCCGACCCGTCGCAGCAGCTGGCGCGGCTCTCCGGCGAGGAGATCCGCCGCCTGGTTGACGGTGCGACGTATCTGTTCACCAACGACTACGAGTGGGACCTGCTCCTGCAGAAGTCCGGCTGGAGCGACGCCGACGTGCTCGCCCAGGTGGGCCTGCGGGTCACGACGTTGGGGCCCAAGGGTGTCGACATGATCGCCGCGGACGGCACATCCATCCACGTCGACGTCGTGCCGGAAACCGCCAAGGTCGATCCCACCGGCGTGGGTGACGCGTTCCGGGCCGGCTTCCTCACCGCCCGCAGCGCGGGTCTGGCCTTGGAGCGCTCGGCCCAACTGGGATCGCTGGTTGCGGTGTTGGTGTTGGAGACCAACGGCACCCAGGAGTGGACGTGGGACCGCGAGGTCGCGGTGGCGCGGCTGGCCGACGCGTACGGCGAGGACGCCGGCGAGGAGATCGCCTCCGCGCTGGGGTGACTCCCGGTGATCAGAGCGCTACCGGGTATACCGGTTCACTGATCTGCGGCACGACGCTGCGCTCCACGAAGATCGCGTGCCACAGCATGAAGATCAGCACCGTCCACAGCCGCCGGCTGTGATCGCTTGTGCCGGCCAGGTGTTCGTCGAGCATGTGGCGCACCGCGGCGATGTCGATCAACTCGTCGGCCTGAGAGGAACCGATCATCTGGTGGGCCCAGTCCAGCAGTTCGCCGGCGCGCAGCCAGTGGCGGATCGGCACCGGGAAGCCCAGCTTGGGCCGGTTGAGAACGTGCGACGGCACGACCGGTTCCAGCGCGCGTCGTAGCGCGTATTTCGTCGTCTTGCGGGTGATCTTCGCCTCCAGCGGCAGCCGCGACGCCACCGCGAACACCTCCGGATCCAGGAACGGGACCCGCAATTCCAGCGAGTTGGCCATCGTCATCTTGTCGGCCTTGACCAGGATGTCGCCGCGCAGCCACGTGAACAGGTCGATGTGCTGCATGCGGGCCACCGGGTCCCAGCCCTCGGACTGCGCGTAGATGTCGGCGGTGATGTCGGTGTGCGTCCATTCGGGCCGAAAAACCCGCAGCACGGTCTGCAGCTGCGGGTCGGAGAAGCTGCGGGCATTGCCGTAGTAGCGCTCCTCGAGCGTCTGCGAACCGCGGTGCAGCAGGCTCTTGCCGCGCATGCCTTCGGGCAGCGGCGCCGAGACCCGCCGCATGGACCGCCGCACGCGGGGAGGCAGGTATTCGAAAGGCTTGAGCGACAACGGTTCCCGGTAAATCGTATAACCGCCGAACAGCTCGTCGGCACCCTCGCCGGACAGCACGACCTTGACGTGCTTGCGGGCCTCCCGCGCGATGAAGAACAGCGGAACGAGGGCCGGGTCGGCGACCGGTTCGTCGAGATACCAGACGATTTCGGGCAGCGCCTCGACGAACTCGGCCGGGCTGACCACCTTGGCCACGTGCCTGGCGCCGATCGCCTCCGCGGACGCGATCGCGACGTCGACCTCCGAGAAGCCCTCCCGTTCAAACCCTGTGGTGAAGGTGATCAGCCGCGGGTTGTGCCGGATGGCCAGCGCGGCGATTGCGGTGGAGTCGATGCCGCCGGACAAGAACGCGCCCACGGTGACGTCGGCGCGCATGTGCTTGGCCACCGAGTCCTCCAGCACCGCGGTGATCTCGTCGTAGCGGGCCTGCTCGGAACCGGACGAGAACGGCTTGGCGGAAAACCGCGGGACGAAGTACCGGGTGATCTCCGGCGCCGCGCCAGGCCGTATCCGGGCGTAACTTCCCGACTCCAGCCGCCGCACCCCTTCGTGCAGCGTTTCCGGTTCGGGCACATACTGCAGCACTGTGTAGTGCTGCACCGCCCTGCGGTCGATCCCTGTGTCGATGCCGATGACGTCGGCCAGATCCAGGAGGCACTTCTTCTCGCTCGCCACCGCACTCCCGCCGGAACCGGTCGCCATGAACAGCGGCTTTATGCCGAACGGGTCACGCGCGCAGAACAATTCGTGACGCTCTGTGTCCCATAGCGCGAATGCGAACATGCCGCGCAGCCGCTGCAGGGCGTCGGCGCCCCAGTAGTGATAGGCCGCGATGATCGCCTCGCCGTCGCCGTCGGTGGCGAACACGGCGCCGTGCTCGGCGGCCAACTCGGTCCGCAGCTCGAGGTAGTTGTAGATCTCGCCGTTGAACACCAGCACGTAGCGCTCGGGCGCATCGGCCGGTCCCCATTGCAGCGGCTGGTGCGAATGCTCGATGTCGATGATCGACAACCGGTTGAATCCGAGCACCACTTCGTCGTCCGACCACGTGCCCGGCTCGTCCGGGCCGCGGTGGCGCATAAGGTGTGAGGACCCCGCGACCGCGTCGACGATCTCGGGCGTCACGGCGGCCGACGGATCACACACCAGGGCCAGCAGTCCGCACATCGGGCCAAGTATGCCGCACCCCACCGATGGTCTACGCTGCGTAGTATTCGATCGGTCGGCCAGCGCGTGACTCGAGGAGGCGCTAACGTGAGACCCCGCGGGTTTCGCCGGTTCCGTTCGTTGGGCTTGGCCGCCACGCTGGGCGTGCTGGCGATCACGCTGAGCGGTTGCAGCTGGTCCGAGGTGCTCGGCCTGGGCTGGCCCGCGGGCATCACGCCGGAGGCCCACCTGAATCGCCACCTGTGGGTGGGTTCGGTGATCGCCGCTCTTGTCGTCGGGGTCATCGTCTGGGGCCTGACGTTCTGGACGTCGGCGTTTCACCGCCACAAGCCGACCGACAAGGAACTGCCGCGCCAGTTCGGCTACAACATGCCGCTCGAACTGGTGCTGACGGTCACCCCGTTCCTGATCATCGCGGTGCTCTTCTACTTCACCGTCGTGGTGCAGGAACGTTTGCTGGCCAAACAGCCCGACCCCGAGGTTGTCGTCGACGTCACCGCTTTCCAGTGGAACTGGAAGTTCGGCTACCAGAAGATCGACTTCAAGGACGGCACGCTCGACTTCGACGGCGCCGACCCGGCCCGCAAGGCGGCCATGGTGTCCAAGCCCGAGGGCAGGGACTCGCACGGCGAAGAGCGGGTCGGCCCGGTGCGCGGGCTCAACCCGGAGGACCGCACCTATCTGAACTTCGACAAGGTCGAGACGCTGGGCACCAGCAGCGAGATCCCGATCCTGGTGCTGCCGGTGGGCAAGCGGATCGAGTTCCAGCTCGCGTCGGCCGACGTGGTGCACTCGTTCTGGGTGCCGGAGTTCCTGTTCAAGCGTGACGTGCTGCCCAATCCGAAGGCCAACCACTCCGACAACATCTTCCAGGTCACCGACATCGAGAAGACCGGCGCGTTCGTCGGGCGCTGCGCGGAGTTGTGCGGCACCTACCACTCGATGATGAACTTCGAGGTCCGGGTGGTGGAGCCCAACGACTTCAAGGCCTACGTGCAGCAGCGGATCGCCGGCAAGACCAACGCCGAGGCGTTGCAGGCCATCAACCAGCCGCCGCTGGCCGTCACCACCCACCCGTTCGATACCCGTCGCGGCGAGCAGGCCCAGGCAAGCAAGTAGGAACAGGGGAAGGCACGCCATGCATATCGAGGCCCGGCTGTTCGAGATCCTGACCGCCTTCTTCGCGCTGGTCACGATCGTCTACGGGGTGCTGACCGCCTACTTCCGCGGCGGCATCGAATGGGCAGGCGTCACCGCGATGGTGATGACCACCGGCCTGACGCTGATCATCGGCACGTACTTCCGATTCGTCGCGCGCCGGCTCGACACCCGGCCGGAGGACTACGAGGACGCCGAGATCGCCGACGGCGCCGGAGAGCTGGGGTTCTACGCCCCGCACAGCTGGTGGCCGATCCTGGTCGCGCTGTCCGCGTCGGTGGCCGCCGTCGGGATCGCGCTGTGGCTGCCGTGGGTGATCGCCGCCGGCGTCGTGTTTGTCCTCGCCGCCGCCTCCGGGCTGGTATTCGAGTACTACGTCGGCCCTGAGAAGCACTAGCTGTCAATCGCCGAAGATCACAATCGGGCTGTCAGTTGGCCGACCTGCGTCGGCGTCAGATTCGCCCCGCCAGGCGGGTTGGGTAATGTTGCCGGGGCACCTTCTGTCGTGCTGCGACGGGGAGCCTGGGCCGATGGGCCGTCACGAAGAGGCATCTGCCGAAAAGTAGTCGAGAAGGATAGGCGAGAATGAGCGGGCCGAATCCCCCAGATGGTGGCTCTCTCGGGGAGGAACCGGGCGATCAGCCCACCGAGAACCAGCCCACCCAGGAAGTGACCGGCGCGACCGAGTCCGTGCAGGCATACTCGGCGCCCGAGTCCGAGCAGTTCACCAGCGGCCCTTACGTGCCGGCCGACCCGGCCCTCTATGAGTACGACACCTACGACCCCGCCACCGAGCTCGTCGACCAGCCCAAGCCTCCCCGCTGGCCGTGGGTGGTCGGCATCACGGCGATCCTGGCCGCGATCGTGCTGGTGGCCTCCGTCTCGCTGCTGGTGACCCACACCGACACGTCGAACCTGTCCAACCCGGTGACCACCGCGCCGCCGCCTCCTCCCCCGCCGCCGACGACCACGCCGCCACCGCCTCCTCCGCCGCCGACCACCGAGGCGCCTCCTCCGCCGCCCACCGAAACGGTGACGGTCACCACCGAGCCGCCGCCACCTCCGCCCACCAGCGAGGCGCCCCCGCCGCCTCCGCCGCCGCCCGCGACCACGGCGACCACGACGGCGCCGCCCGTCACGACCACCGCCACAACGCCCGCCGGGCCGCGCCAGGTCACCTACTCGGTGACCGGGACCAAGGCGCCCGGTGACATCATCACCGTTACGTACGTCGACGCGTCGGGGCGGCGGCGCACTCAGCGCAACGTTTACATTCCGTGGTCGCTGACGGTCACGCCGATCTCGACCTCCGACGTCGGCTCGGTGGAGGCGTCCAGCTTGTTCCTGGTGAGCAGGCTCAACTGCTCGATCACGACCAGCGACGGAACCGTGTTGTCCTCCAACACCAACAACTCCGCGCAGACCAGCTGCTGATGGCAACTCGGCGAGAGTCGGGGAGCCTGCGCTCCCCTGACACCGTGGATCGCATCCTGGTGATCGGAACTGCGGTGATCTGGCTGGCGGTGATCGGGGTGGGCGTGGCAGCCACTGTCGCACTTGTCGACCTCGGCACCGGTCGGCAGCCCGAGTCGGGCTCCGGCTCGCAGACCCCGTGGTTGCTCTATGTGGTGATCGCGGTCTCCGCGGTGATCATCGTCGGCGCGATTCCGCTGTTGCTGCGCGCCCGCCGCAACGCCGTTGCCGAACCCCCGCGCGCGCCGGTGAAACCCGTTCCCGGGGAAGCGAATTACGCTACGGCCGGGCCGGCTCGGCCCGCCCGGGAGGCACCGACCGAGAAGCTGCGGGTGTTCGGCACTGCGGCCGACCCGACCGGCCGCGGCACATCCGTCAACCGGCCGCCGCAGTCGTCGCGGATCGCGCTGTCGCCGGAATCGATCGAGCGGATGTGGCTGCGGGTCACCGCCTCGATCGCGGCCGCAATGGGGACGGCGATGCTGGCGGTGGCGGCGGCGACCTACCTGATGGCAGTCGACGAGATCAGCGCGGCGTGGGCCGCGCTGATCGTCGCCGCCGTCGTCACGGTCGCTATGCCGGTGATCCCGTGGCTGTTTCTGCGGCAGCTGCGCGCGAGGATCGCAGCCACCGGGCGATCCAGCTAGCCGTCTGGGCGATCCAGCTAGCCGTCTAGTCTAGTGGTGCCCGTTGGGCGACGAGCCGTTGCCCGAGCCGTTGGTGCTCTCCTCCTGGTGCTCGCGCAGGGCGGTGATCGCCCGCTGTTCCTGGGCGTGCGCGGCCTCGGTGAGCTCCCGCTGCTCCGAGGCCGGGTCGGCCCGCAGCAGGCTCCCGCTGCCGGGCGCGCCGCCGTATCCGAGCTTGTTCATCCGCTTCGGGACGGGGGCACCCTGGTATTGCAGCGGGATCGGGTGGCCGTGCTCGTCGACCGGGCCCAGCGGCTGGTGCAGTTCGATGTAGGCGCCGTGCGGCAGCCGCTTGATGATGCCGGTCTCGATGCCGTGCTCGAGCACCTCTCGGTCGCTGCGCTGCAGGCCGATCGCCCAGCGGTAGGCCACGAAGTACACGATCGGCGGCAGCACCACCATGCCGATGCGGCCCATCCACGTGGTCGCGTTCAGCGAGATGTCGAACTTCAGCGCGATGATGTCGTTAATCGACGACAGGGTCAGCACCATGTAGAACGCGATCGCCATCGCGCCGATGGCCGTGCGGACCGGGTTGTCGCGTGGACGCTGCAGCAGGTTGTGGTGGGCGACGTCGCCGCTGAACTTCTTCTCGATGTACGGGTAGGAGATCAGCAGCACGAACACCAGGCCCATGATCAGGGCGACCCAGAACGCCGCCGGGACCGTGTGACCCCAAAAGTAGAGCTCCCAGGCCGGCCAGACACGGGCCAACCCGTCGGTCCACATCATGTAGAAGTCGGGCTGGGAGCCGGCCGACACCTGCGACGGTTTGTACGGGCCCAACTGCCAGATCGGGTTGATCTGCAGCAGGCCGCCCATGATGCCGAGGATGCCCGTCGTCATCGCGAAGAACGCGCCGGACTTCACCGCGAACACCGGCAGGATCCGCACGCCCACGACGTTGTGCTCGGTGCGGCCGGGCCCGGGGAACTGTGTGTGCTTCTGGTACCAGACCAACGCCAGGTGCACACCGATGAGCGCGAGGATGATCGCGGGAATCAGCAGGATGTGCAGCATGTACAGCCGCGGGATCAGGATCTGGCCCGGGAAGTCGCCGCCGAACAAGGCCCAGTGCATCCACGTGCCGATCACGGGAATGCTCATCGTGATCGATGACAGCGCGGCCCGCAGCCCGGTGCCGGACAGCAGGTCGTCGGGCAGCGAGTAGCCGAAGTAGCCCTCGAACATCGCCAGGATCAGCAGCAGCGAGCCGAGCACCCAGTTGGCCTCGCGTGGCTTGCGGAACGCGCCGGTGAAGAAGATGCGGGCCAGGTGCACCATGATCGCCGCGGCGAACATCAGCGCGGCCCAGTGGTGGATCTGGCGGACGAACAGCCCGCCGCGCACCTCGAAGCTGATGTCGAGCGCGGTTTCGTACGCCCGTGACATCGCAACGCCGCGCAGTGGCTGATACACCCCGTTGTAGGTGACCTCGGTCATCGACGGGTCGAAGAACAGGGTCAGATACACACCGGTGATCAGCAGCACGATGAACGAATACAGCGCGATCTCACCGAGCAGGAACGACCAGTGGCTGGGGAAGACCTTGTTGATCTGCCGCTTCATTCCCGACGCGAGGTGATAGCGCTCATCCATCGCCTCGCCTTGTTCGGCCAGGATGTCGCCCAGTTTGGGCGGTTTCAGTGTGGGACTCATGTCGTCTTCCGTTCCCAGAATGCCGGCCCGACGGGCTCGATGAAGTCGCCGTTGGCGACCAGATACCCGTCCTTGTCGATGGTTATTGGCAACTGCGCCAACGCCCGTGCCGCCGGTCCGAAGATCGGCTTCGCGAAATGCAGCAGGTCGAACTGCGACTGGTGACACGGGCACAGGATGCGGTAGGTCTGCTGTTCGTACAGCGACGCGGGGCAGCCCAGGTGCGAGCAGACCTTTGTGAACGCGAACAGTCCGCCGAAGTTGAAACTCTCCTGCCCCTGGCGCTTGACCACCTTGGGCAAGTCGTTGGCCTTGACGCGGAACAGCAGGACGGGGTTGCGCACGCCCATGTACATGTCCGAGATCTTCTCGTGCGACTCGACCGTGTCGCCGTTGCCGTCGGAGTCCCGCCAGGGAAACACGGTCTCCAAGCCGCCGGCGTCGATCTCTTCCGGGCGAATCTTCTGCAGTGAGCCGGCGGCCGGGACGCCGCCGGACAGTGAGCGGGCCAGATAGATGGTTTCGCCGGTGTAGCGCGGGGTCCAGCCCGACGTCCACAGCACCGCCTTCGGTCCCTCGGCGCTGGGAACGACGGGCTTCCACGGGTTCTTGATCAGCCCGCCGATGCCCGCCACCAGGGTGCCGACCCCGAACGCGCCCAGGGCAACTGTCAGTGACATCTTGATCAGCCGGCGCCGCGGGAGCGTCGAGGTGTCAAGCGCGTCTTCGAGTTCGGCGAGGATCGTCTTGCGGTCCTGCTCCGACGACGGGCCGTCGTGGCGATCCTGGATCGCAATCTCTTCGGGGATGAACCGCTTTTGGAAGAGCACGGCGCCGATGCCGATCGCCAGGATCGACAACCCGAACGTGACCCCGTACAGCGGGGTGGCGAGGGTGTAGAGGAAGTTGCCGGGCTCGCCCTTTGGCTTGTATTCCCAGGGCCAGAACAAGAAGATCACCAGCAGCGCCAGCCCGGAGAACCCGGCCAGCAACAGCCAGAACGCGGCGCCTCGTTCCGCGCGCTTCTCGGCCCTGGTCTGCGGTGCCGGCCAGCGCGGCTCACGATAGACGATCTCGACGCCGTCGAGCTCGGTGCCGAGCTTGACCAGCTCGTCGCGGGAGAGCGAGTTCAGCTCCTTCTCGTCGGGCACCTTCGGGGCTTCGGGGGATTCAGTTGTCATGCGCGCGATCCGATCCATAGTGCGACGGCGATGACGCCGACCATCCCGATGATCCACATCGCCATGCCCTCGGGCGCCGGGCCGAACCCGCCGAGCCCGTACCCGCCGGGGTTGGGCGTCTCGGTGG
>NZ_DATFYW010000222.1:0-25331 GCF_035314905.1 Mycobacterium sp. | reverse complement strand
GGGCCTGCTGGTAGTCCTGCCAGGCCTGCGCGTCCCAGATCTCCAGGTAGTCAACCGATCCGATCACCACGCAGTCCTTCGAGAGGTTCGCGTAGCGGCGGTGGTCGGCCGACAGGGTGATCCGGCCCTGGGCATCGGGGTGTTGTTCATCGGTGGCGGCTGCCAGGTTGCGCAGGAAGGCCCGCGCCTCCGGGTTGCTGCGAGACGCGCCGGCCGCGCGCCGCGCCAGTTGCTCGAACTCGGCCCGCGGATACACGGCGAGGCTGTGGTCCTGGCTCTTCGTGACCATCAATCCTCCCGCCAGCGCGTCGCGGAACTTCGCGGGCAACGTCAGCCGCCCTTTGTCGTCGAGCTTGGGCGTGTAGGTGCCGAGGAACATCCCACGACCTCCTGCCACACCCTCGGAGCGCTCGGCCCCGATGTCCGCCACTTTACCCCACAATCCCCCACCTTGTCGTCAAAGGATAGCAACAGACAGGTTGTGTCCACCACTTCCAGCCCTGCGGCATCGCCACCCAGCGTCCTGACGGCACAAAAAACGGGGCAGCCCGTGGGCTACCCCGTCAGCTCGACGCTGCGGCTACTCGTCGAAGCGGCGCCGGAACCGGTCCTCCATCCGGCTCGTGAACGATCCGCCGGAGCCCTTGCCGCGACGCTGGCGCGAACCCGGCGCAGACCGGTCGGCCGTCTTGGACATCCGCGGCCCGGTGATCGCGAAGACCACTCCGCCGAACATCACCAGAAAACCGAATACCGACAGGATCGGGAAGGTTCCGATCATCGTCGCCTTGAACGCCACACCGGACACCAGCATCGCCAGACCGATCACGAACAGCGCGGCGCCCTGGATCCGGCGGCGGGTCGTCGGCGCGCGCAGGCTCCCCCCGCGGACACTCGAGGCGAACTTGGGGTCCTCGGCATAGAGCGCGCTCTCGATTTGGTCGAGCATGCGCTGCTCATGGTCGGAGAGTGGCATCGCGTCCCTCCTTGCCGACGCCAGTTCGGATTCTGGCTAATCCCATCAGGTGTGGTCACCCGCAATTCCGGGCGACTGACAGTCATGATACGAGCACAATCGGCGCCGTACCACCTACTTCAGCGCAGATCTTACCGCCGGGCCACGAGTGGCGGTCGGCGGACCGGCCACGCCGATAATGGCCCTTGAACAAAAACTTCCAACGGAACCGCTTTCACGAGAGGCAGCCGAAATTTGGCGACGTTTCTCATCGATCTGTCGCCACGCGACATGAGCCACCGGCTCCCTGACGCGCTGGCCATCTACGTCGACGCGATGCGCTATCCGCGGGACACCCAGGACCAGCGAGCGTCGATGTGGATGGAGCACAGCCGACGCAACGGATGGCGCGCGGTCGCCGCCGTCGAGACATCCGACGCGGCCGGCGCCCAGCCACCGGTCGACCTGCTGACGGGTGCCCCGATGCTCGGCGTGGCTTACGGCTACTGCGGCGCCCCGGACCAGTGGTGGCAGCAGCAGGTGGTTCAGGGGCTGCGCCGGGCGGGATTGCCGCCGACCCAGATCGGCTCGCTGATGGCGAACTACTTCGAACTGACCGAGTTGCACATCCATCCGCGGGCGCAGGGCAGGGGCCTCGGCGAGGGACTGGCGCGCCGGCTGCTGGCGGGCCGCGGTGAGCGCAACGTGCTGCTGTCGACGCCCGAGATCCGCGGCGAAGACAACCGCGCGTGGCGGCTGTACCGGCGCCTGGGCTTCACCGACATCATCCGCGGCCACCACTTCGCCGGTGATCCCCGCGCATTCGCGATCCTGGGACGCCCGCTGCCGCTGTAGCACGCTGGGATCCCGGCAGCGCGGCGCGTCTGGCACGATGACCCCGTGCGCACGCCCCGGGCACGCAAAGCGCTTGTGCTGCTCATGCTGATCCTGCTCACGCCGCTGGCGGTGGGTTGCGTGCGGATCCGTGCCTCGATCACGATCTCGCCCGACGACAAGGTGTCCGGGCAGATCACCGCCGCGGCCAAGCCCCGCAATCCCGACGACAAGGGCCCGCAGTTCAACAGCGGCAACCTGCCGTTCAGCCAGAAGGTCGCGATCTCGGACTACACCAGGGACGGATACGTCGGGTCGTCGGCGGTGTTCTCCGACCTGACATTCGCGGAGTTGCCGCAGCTCGCCAACATGAACCACGACGCGGCCGGCGTCGACCTGTCGCTGCGCCGGACCGGCAACCAGGTGATCCTGGAGGGCCGTGCAGACCTGACCTCGCTGACTGATCCCAGCGCCGACGTGTCGCTGTCGGTTTCGTTTCCCGGCGAGGTCACCTCGACCAACGGCAGCCAGATCGACAGCTCGGTTGTCGAGTGGAAGCTCAAACCAGGCGTGGTGAGCACGATGACGGCGCAGGCCCGCTACACCGACCCCAGCCAGCGCTCATTCACCGGCGCCGCGACCTGGCTCGGCCTGGCGGCGTTCGCGGTGGCCGGGCTGATCGCCGCGCTGGCCTGGCACGGCCGCGATCGCTCCCCGCGGTTCGCCGAACCGCACGACCACCAAGGCGTCACGCAGCAACGCTGATGCCGAGGTTCGTCAGCACCTCGGTGGTGGCCCTGGCGAAATTCAGTGTGCAGAAGTGCAGGCACGGCACGCCCTCGGCGAGCAGCCGTGCGCTCATCTCGGTGGCCAGCTCGATGCCTATCTTGCGCACCTCGTCGCGGTTCTCCTCCGGCCCGGTCCCGGCGGCCCCGACGAGCCGCTCGAGCAGCGGCGCCGGGATCTGTGAACCGGACAGCTCGACCTGTCGGCGCACCGTGCGCAGCGACGTGATCGGCATGATGCCCGGAATGATCGGCCGCGACCCCACCTCGGGATCGGCCTTGCGCACCCTGTCGCGCAACCTCAGGTAGTCGTCGACGTCGAAGAACATCTGCGTGATCGAGTACTCGGCCCCTGCCCGGAGCTTGGCGACCAGGTTCGCGGTGTCGTGCTCGAGGTCTGCTGCCCGGGGATGCCCCTCGGGGAACGACGCCACGCCCACGTGGAAGTCGCCGAGGCTGCGGATCAGCCGGACCAACTCGACGGCGTACTCCAACCCCTCGGGATGCCTGATCCACTCGGTGTGTACGCCGCCCTGCGGGTCACCGCGCAGCGCGAGCATGTTCGTGATCCCGCAGTCGGCGAAGGCGCCCACCAGGGCTCGTAACTCGGCGACGCTGTGGCCGACCGCGGTCATGTGCGCGACCGGCAGCAGCGTGGTGTCGCCGGCCAGCCGGCGAACAACGCGCACCGTGCGGTCACGGGTGGAGCCGCCGGCACCGTAGGTGCACGAGACGAAGACGGGCTGCAGTCGCTCGAAAATCCGGGCGGCCCGCCACAGCCGCGCCTCGGCGGCCTCGTCACGGGGCGGGTAGAACTCCACGGAAAACGGCACCCGGTCCCTGCCGACGTCGGCGAGACGGCTCACCACCGAGGGCGTGTGGTTGGCAGGCAAAGCAGGTACCGTCACGACGCCAGCATAAGGTCGCAGAAACTGAGCCTGCCAAACCAAGCTCGGCGGCCCAACTGCGCGGATTTGCCATCTCGCTTTACCCTGAATGCACTCGGGGGGACCGCCCGAAGGCATGCAGACAGGAAGGGAGTGGCGCGCTGAGCCTGAAAAGCGCCGCAACAGCCGCACCGTCGGCCCTCGAGCTGGCCGGCGCCGTCACCGACCAGCTTCGCGAGTACCTGGAGGAGCGGCGCACCGATGCCGCCTACATCGGCGCGGAGTACTCCGCGCTGACCGCGGCGCTCGAAGAGTTCGTGCTGCGTGGCGGCAAGCGGCTGCGGCCGGCGTTCGCGTACTGGGGCTGGCGCGCGGTCGCCCAACACCCCGACACCGAAAACCCGCAGGTCCTGCGGCTGTTCGCGGCGCTGGAACTCCTGCACGCCTGCGCGCTGGTGCACGACGACGTGATCGATGACTCCGCCACCCGGCGTGGGCGGCCGACCGTGCACGAGCAATTCGCCGGCGTGCACCGCCGAAGCGGCTGGCGCGGGTCGGGCAGCCGGTTCGGGATTTCGGCCGCGATCCTCCTCGGCGATCTGGCGCTGGTGTGGGCCGACGACATCGTCGCGACCGCCGACCTGCCGTTCGATGCGCGCAGGCGCGTGCACCGGGTATGGGCCGACATCCGCACCGAGGTGCTCGGCGGCCAGTACCTCGACATCGTCGCCGAGGCCAGCGGTGCCGAATCGATCGGCTCGGCGATGGCGGTCAACACCTACAAGACCGCGTCGTATACGGTGTCGCGGCCGCTGCAGCTGGGGGCCGCCGCCGCGGCGGACCGGCCCGACGTGCTGGCCGCGTTCCATGAGCTGGGCACTGACCTCGGTGTGGCATTCCAGCTGCGCGATGACGTTCTCGGCGTGTACGGCGACCCTGCCGTGACGGGCAAGCCGTCGGGCGACGACCTGCGCTCCGGGAAGCGGACGGTTCTGCTGGCCGAAGCCATCGAGCGTGCCGAGCACGCCGACCCGGCCGCGGCCAAACTGCTGCGCACCTCGATCGGCACCGAGCTGTCCGACCAACAGGTACGCGAACTGTGCGACGTGATCGCCGCCGTCGGCGCGCTGGCCGCGGTCGAGACCAGGATCGACACCCTCACGCGGCGGGCGATCGACATCCTCAACGCCGCCTCCATCGCCGAGCAGGCCAAGATCGGCCTGGCGGAGCTCGCCAGATTGGCCGCCAACCGGTCGGCCTGAGGAGCATGTCGGCAGCATGTCCCAGCCCACCCGGATCTCGCGCCTGCGGACGTTCATCCATTCCCGCGACGGTCGCCCCGCATTACTGGGTTGCCTCGGCGCGCTGCTGATCACCGCGGGCGGGCTCGGCGCGGGCAGCACCCGGCTGCACGACCCGCTGCTGGAGTCGCTGCATCTGTCGTGGCTGCGGTTCGGCCACGGACTCGTGTTGTCTTCAGTGACATTGTGGGCCGGGGTGGCTATGATGTTGATCGCGTGGATCTGGTTGGGGCGCTGGGTGATCGACGGCCGGGCCACCGAGTTCCAGATGATCGCCACGACCGGGTTCTGGCTGGCGCCGCTGCTGTTGTCGGTGCCGGTGTTCAGCCGCGACACCTATTCGTACCTGGCGCAGGGCGCCTTGCTGCGAGACGGGTTCGACCCCTATCTCGTCGCCCCGGTGGAAAATCCGAATCCGCTGCTGGACAACGTCAGCCCGATTTGGACCATCACCACCGCGCCGTACGGCCCGGCGTTCATCCTGGTCGCGAAGTTCGTCACGATGCTGGTCGGAAACCACGTGGTCACCGGGACCATGCTGCTGCGGCTGTGCATGCTGCCCGGCCTGGCGTTGCTGATCTGGGCCGCGCCCCGGGTGGCCCGGCACATCGGCGCCAGCGGCGCGGCGGCACTGTGGATCTGCGTACTCAACCCGCTGGTCATCATCCATCTGATGGGTGGAGTGCACAACGAGATGCTGATGGTCGGCCTGATGATGGCCGGCATCGCGCTGACCCTGGAGCGCCACCCGGTCGGCGGCACCACCCTGGTGGCCATCGGCGTCGCGGTCAAGGCCACCGCCGGGCTGGCGCTGCCGTTTATGGTGTGGGTCTGGATGCGGCAACTACGACAGCGTCACCGGTTCGGGCCCGTTCGCGCATTCGCGACGGCGGCCGCCGCGTCGGTGCTGATCTTCGTAGCGGTGTTCGCGGTGCTCTCGGCGCTGGCCGGGGTGGGGCTGGGCTGGCTCACCGCGCTGGCGGGCTCGGTGAAGATCATCAACTGGCTCACCGTGCCGACGGCCGCGGCCAACCTGATCAACGTGTTCGGGGGGCTGTTCGGCGGGGTCAACTTCTACGCAGTGCTCGAGGTGACGCGGATCGTCGGCATCGTGATCATCGCGGTCTCGCTGCCGCTGCTGTGGTGGCGTTTCCGCCACGACGACCGCGAGGCGCTGATCGGCATCACCTGGGTGATGATCGTCGTGGTGCTGTTCGTGCCTGCCGCCTTGCCGTGGTACTACACCTGGCCGTTGGCGGTGATGTCGGCACTGGCCCAGTCGCAGCGGGCGATCGCGGCGATTGCCGGCTTCTCGACATGGATCATGGTGATCTTCAAACCCGACGGCTCGCACGGCATGTACTCGTGGCTGCACGTCCTGCTGGCGACGGCCTGCGCGATCGCCGCCGCGTATGCGCTCTCGCGCGGCGTCAGTACGCCATCGCCTGCGCCCGCCGCACCACCTCACGGGCCTGATGACAGTGCAGTGCGTCGACCGGCCGAGCGTTAGCCACCGACTCGCGACTTCCGTCCCGGGTCAGCGTCAGCGACTCGTCGGCGGTGAACAACCAGCGCAGGATGTCGGTGTCGGGGTAGCCGCCGTCGCGCAGCACCGCCAACAGCCCGGGCAGGCTCCTGACCACCTGACCGCCCTCGGTGAAGAAGGCCTTGGGCACCACGACCGCGCCCCCACGGCGGATCGCGACGAGGTGCCCGTCGCGCAAATGCTGATGCACCTTGGTCACCGGCACGCCCAGCAACTCGGCGACCCGGGACAGGCCGTACACCGGTTCGCCGGGATCCAGAACGTCGTCACCGGCCGGAACGTTGCTCACCGCGTCGAGTCTAAGACGTGACGCGCCGTGGCTACCATGAACTCGATGGAAGCCCAACAGGTGACCGCCGACCCGCTGATCGGCGCGGTTCTCGACGACCGCTACCGGGTCGAGGCAATGATCGCCACCGGCGGCATGTCCGCGGTGTACCGCGGGATCGACGTCCGGCTGGACCGCCCCGTGGCGATCAAGGTGATGGAGTCGCGGTACGCCGGCGACCAGCAGTTCCTGGTGCGCTTCCAGCGCGAGGCCCGGGCCGTCGCGCGGTTGAAAGACCCTGGCCTGGTGGCGGTTTACGACCAGGGCCTCGACGGGCATCGGCCGTTTCTGGTGATGGAACTCGTCGAGGGCGGCACTCTGCGCGAGTTGCTGCGCGAGCGGGGGCCGATGCCACCGCACGCGGTCGCCGCGGTGATGCGTCCGGTGTTATCCGGGTTGGCGGTCGCGCACCGCAACGGTCTGGTCCACCGTGACGTCAAGCCGGAGAATGTGCTGATCTCCGACGACGGAGACGTCAAGATCGCCGATTTCGGGCTGGTGCGCGCCGTCGCCGAAGCCAAAATCACCTCGGACAGCGTGATTTTGGGCACAGCCGACTACCTGTCGCCCGAACAGGTCAGCAGCGGAAACGCCGGTCCACGCAGCGACGTCTACGCAGCGGGCGTCCTGATCTACGAGTTGCTGACCGGTGTCACGCCGTTTCGCGGCGACACCGTGCTGGCCGTCGCATATCAACGGCTGGATAACGACGTGGCGGCACCGAGCACTGTGATCGCCGGTGTGCCGGCCCAATTCGACGAGCTGGTGCTGCGCGCCACCGAGCGCAACCCGGCAGACAGGTACGCAGACGCCCAGGAGATGGGCCACGAACTCGATGCGGTCGCAGACGAACTCGGACTGCCGGATTTCCGGGTGCCGGCCCCGCTGAATTCGGCCGAGCACGCATCGGCCGCGCTCTATCGCGACCGGTCGCAGACGCGACCGGCCGCCCCGGCCGTTGCGGCGCGGCCGCCCGCGCAGCGCCATCACACCCGGCAGTTGACCCGCGGACCCGAGGACTGGCATCAGCCCAACGAAAGGCGATGCGTGACAGGGCAGTTCGCCGGTATCGACATCAACGAGTTCGCCTGGGAGCGTCATCGCGCCAGGCGCATGGTCCTGTTCTGGGTGGCGGCGGTGATGATCGTCACCGGGATGGTCGCCGCGGCCGCCTACACCCTGGGCAGCAACATCACCGGGCTGATCTAGCCCTCTAGTCGCGGAGCATCTCGGCGACGAGGAATGCCAACTCCAACGACTGCTGGGTGTTCAAGCGCGGATCGCAGGCGGTCTCGTACCGTCCGGCCAGGTCGGATTCGGAGATGTCCTGCGCGCCACCGAGGCATTCGGTGACGTTCTCGCCGGTGATCTCGACGTGAATCCCGCCGGGGTGGGTGCCCAGCGCCCGGTGCACCTCGAAGAAGCCCTGCACCTCGTCGACGATCCGGTCGAAGTGGCGCGTCTTGTAGCCGGTCGACGACTCGTGGGTGTTGCCGTGCATCGGGTCGCACTGCCAGATCACCTGATGGCCGGTGGCCTGGACCTTCTCGATGATCGGCGGCAGCAGGTCGCGGACCTTGTTGTTGCCCAGCCGGCTCACCAGCGTCAACCGGCCGGGTTTGTTGTGCGGGTCGAGGCGCTCGACGTACTCGACAGCCACTTCCGGGGTCATCGTCGGACCGATCTTCACACCGATCGGGTTCGCGATAACCTCGGCCAGCCCGATATGGGCACCGTCCAGCTGGCGGGTGCGCTCGCCCACCCACACGTAATGCGCGGACAGGTCATAGAGCGCCGGCTCGCCGTTCTCGTTGTCGGCCAGCCGCAGCATCGCCCGCTCGTAGTCGAGCACCAAAGCCTCATGGCTGGCGTAGATCTCGGCGGTCTGCAGGTTGCGGTCGTTGACGCCGCACGCGCTCATGAAGCGCAGGCCGCGGTCGATCTCGCTGGCAAGCGCCTCGTAGCGGGCACCGGCCGGCGATGTCCGGACGAACTCGCGGTTCCAGTCGTGCACCAGGTGCAGCGACGCCAGGCCCGACGACGTCAGCGCGCGAACCAGGTTCATCGCCGCGCTCGCGTTGGCGTACGCGCGCACCAGCCGCGACGGGTCGTGCTCGCGCACCGCCGGGTCGGGGGCGAACCCGTTGACCATGTCGCCGCGGTAGGCCTTGAGCCCCAGCGCGTCGATCTCCGAGGACCGCGGCTTGGCGTACTGGCCCGCGATGCGCGCGAGCTTGATCACCGGCGTGCTGGCGCCGTAGGTCAGCACCACCGCCATCTGCAGCAGCGTCCGGATGTTGGCGCGGATGTGGGGTTCGGTGTTGTCGACGAAGGTCTCCGCGCAGTCGCCGCCCTGCAGCAGGAACGCCTCACCCCGCGCAACGTCGGCGAGCAGCCCCTGCAGCCGCTGAATCTCCGACGGCACCGTGACGGGGGGCACGCTCTCCAGGACCGTCCGCATCGCCTTGGCCTGCTCGCCCGACCAGCTGGGCTGCTGGGCCGCCGGCTTGGCCAACGCGGCGTCCAACCGCTCACGCAGGTCCGCAGGCAGCGGCGGCAGCGGCGGCAGCTGGTCGATCGGTACGTCAACGGTCCAGTTCACCCATCCATGGTAACCAGGACAAATCACCGCGACCGGCCGCGCTCAAGCCTCAGCGGCGGCTTGCTCGCCGGTGATCACGCGGAAGCGGTGCAGGTTGTGGCGGGCGTCCACCAGCGCGTCGTGCGCGTTGCGGGGCCGCGGCGGCATTCGCGGGCAGCCGTGGTCCTCCCAGAACTGGCGCAGCTCGCGGGTGAACCGCGGGATCGGCGGCGGCAGTGCCGTCATCGGACCCCACAGCTGGCACAACGCGACGTGGTCGTACGCGCCGACCCAGGCCCACAGCTCGATCGGCTCGTCACCGTCCACACCGAGGAAGTCCTCGAGGTCGTGGCGGATCCTCGACCGCGGGCGCCACAGCCGAGACGATGGCGGCGGCAGCTTGGGCAGCACGTGGGTGCGTACCCAGCGGCCGGCGAGCTCGGGGTTGAATTCGGTTGACACGGCGTAATATTCGCGGCCGTCCTCGGCCGCCACCCCGATCGAGATCAGTTCGATGACTCGGCCGTTGTCGATGAATTCGGTGTCGTAGAAGTAGCGCACGGCATGCTCCCTACGCCGCTGTCCGGCGCGCTACGGGCCGACGCCGGGGTGGGGGCGGCGCGGCGTGGATCTCCCGGTCGAGCTGCTCGTCAACCTGTCGGTCATCCGGGAACCGCGGCAGGCCCGAGACAGCGTCCTGCACCCACAGTTTCGCCTGCACCACGGGCCGGCGAAGCGACCGCTCCCGCGCCACGGCCCGGTGCATCTTGCGGGGCTTGTTCGTGTAGCGCCAACGCGCCCACGGCGCGTGCGGACGCGACAGCCGCATCGCGCCGATGACCAGCAGCGGCGGGATGAACATGCCCACCAGCCCGGTCCACACCTTGCCCTTGAGGACCACCACCACCGCCAACGCCAGGGTCATCGCAGCCCCGACGACGACGCCGGCTCGCGCCCCGACCGTGTGCTCAGTCCGCCAGATGCCGACGTCGAAAAACGACAGCGGGTTGAAACCCACGATCAAAAGGCCCGCGACCGCGACGGCGGCGAAAACCGCGTCCACCGAGGTGCGGCCGTCCTCGGACCAGTACACGTCGCTGAGGTGCAGGATCAGCGCGAACTCGTCGAGCACCAGAGCGGCCCCGATGCCGAAGACCACCGCGGCAGCCGTGAACTGGAGCGCTTTGCCATTGACGGCGAGCGTGACCATCGTGACCCCGGAAACCATCACCAGGATCACCCCGAAGACCACATGGTGGATGTGCAGCGAGCCGTGCCCGATATTGCGCGGCTGCCACCATTGGCGCGGCGCGTCGCGGGCAGACAAATGCCGGATGTAGCGCACGATGGTGCGCGTCACGAAGAACGTCAGGATGAAGGCAACCAGACAGCAGAGCAACGGGAGTCGTCCGCGGTCGATGACGTCCCGCCAGAACGAAGCGAACACGGGCAAAACTTACGCCCCGCGACGACGCGCAGGGTCGACATACCGGCCCGGCGTGCCGGAGTGCACCGATAGGCTTTCCGGTTAATGAGAAGTTGGCGATCGCCCGACGCGGGCAGGCAGCAGGGGCGCGCTGTGCAAATGTTCGACAGCCGCCCGGCGCAGTGGTGGGCCTGGCGGCTGTTTGCACTCGTCGCCGCCGCTACGTTCGCCTTCGCCGCGTGGCGGGCGTTGGGCCACACCCCCTACCGGATCGACGTCGAGGTGTACCGGATGGGCGCGCGGGCGTGGCTGGACGGGCGCCCGCTCTACAGCAACGGGACGATGTTTCACACCTCGGTAGGGCTCGACCTGCCGTTCACCTATCCCCCGCTGGCCGCCATCGCATTCTGCCCCATCGCCTGGGTGCCGTTTCCGGTGGCCAGCACGACGATGACGCTGATCACGCTGGTGCTGCTGGTCGTCTCCACCGTGATCGTGTTGTCCCGGTTGGACGTCTGGTCGGCACCGGCGCGGTGGTGGCTGGCCGCCCTGATCGTCGGTCTGGCGGTGATCCACCTGGAGCCGGTCGAGTCGAACCTGGCGTTCGGGCAGATCAACGTGATCCTGATGACGCTGGTCATCGCCGACTGCCTGCCGCGCCGAACGCCGTTGCCGCGCGGCGTGCTGCTCGGACTGGCGATCGCGCTGAAGCTGACGCCCGCGGTGTTTCTGCTCTACTTCGCATTGCGCCGGGAGGCCAGGGCCGCGCTGACCGCGACCGCGTCGTTCGCGATCGCGTCGCTGGCCGGCTTCGTTCTGGCATGGCGGGACTCCCTGGAGTACTGGAGCGTCACCGTCCGGCACACCGAGCGGATCGGCGACGCTTCGCTGAACACCAACCAGAACATCGCCGGCGCGCTGGCCCGACTACCGCTGACCGCCTCGCAGCAGTTCGTGGTGTGGACGGCGGGCTGCCTGGCCGTGCTCGCGCTGACGGTGTGGGCGGCCCGGCGGGTGCTGCGCGCCGGTGAGCCGGTGGCGGCGCTGATGTGCATCGCGTTGTTCGGGCTCGTGGTGTCGCCGGTGTCGTGGTCGCATCACTGGGTGTGGGTGCTGCCCACCGTGCTGACCACCGGCGTGCTCGCGTATCGCCGCCGAAACCCTGTGTTGGCGGCGGTGACTGCCGTCGGGGTGGCGTTGATGGTATGGACGCCGATCGAGCTGCTGCCCCAGCACCGGGAAGCGGCCGCGTCGTGGTGGCGCCAGTTGGTCGGTGCGTCGTATGTGTGGTGGGCGCTGGCGGTGATCCTGATCAGCGGTTTCACCGTTGCCACCAGGACCGCCGAGCAGCAGGAGCCGCGGCTGGACGAGGCCGTGCCCGCGGCGCGTTAGGCGGCGGTGGTCTGCCCGGGAGCCGGGCAGTCGGGATCGGCGCCCTGCTTGACGTCAGCGGCGTAGAGGTCGACGTACTCCCGGCCGGACAGCCGCATCAGCTCGTACATGACCTCGTCGATGACCGCACGCTCGATGAAGCGGTTGCCGGCCAGCCCGTCGAACCGGGTAAAGTCCAGCGGCCTGCCGATGCGCACGGTGACCTGCCCGAACCGCCACACCTTGCTGCCGGGCGGGTTCACCTCGTCCGTGCCGATCATCGCGACCGGGATGACCGGCACGCCGGTCTCCAGCGCCAACCTGGCCAGGCCGGTCTTGCCCTTGTACAGCCTCCCGTCGGGTGAGCGGGTGCCCTCGGGATACATGCCCATCAGCTTCCCGGCGTCGAGCAGCCGCTTGGCGGTGTCGAGCGCTGCCTGCGCGGCGTCGGCGCTGCTGCGGTCGATCGGGACCTGACCCGCGACGGTGTAGAACCAGCGGGTGAGCCGGCCCTGCAGCCCGCTGCCGGTGAAGTACTCCGACTTCGCCAGGAACGTGATGCGGCGACGCACCACGAGCGGCAGGTAGAAACTATCGGCAACGGCCAGGTGGTTGCTGGCCAAAATGGCCGGTCCGGAATCCGGAATATGTTCAAGACCTTCAACTTTGGGTCGGCCCAGCAATGACAGCAGCGGTCCGATGAAGATGTACTTGAACAGCCAATACCACATGGACCCTCCCGGCTCGGGGCGCTGTCGACCAAGCTTTGCGCCAACTGTACCCACGCCCGATGAGACGGACCACAGTTCGGGGGTTCGCGTCGGCCTGCTCACTCCTCGACCGTGATCGGGATGTGCTGGTATCTGCCGGGCGGTGGCCGATCGGAGCCGTCGGTCCCCGGGCCGTCACCGCCGCCGGGCGGCGGTTGGCGCTCGGCGCCCTCGAGCATTGCCCGGATCACGGTCAGCAGCGCGATGCTGTGCTCCGCGATGACCGTCAGCATCGGGTGCTGTTCACCGGTTGCCAGGGCCGCCAGCGCGCACACCGGGCACCACGTCTGCTGGCATTTGCCGGGCCCTTCGCCGCGGTCGGCGGCAAGCGCCGCGGCCGCGCGCACCGCAGGGTCGACCCGGTCCAGGATCAGCTGAGCGATCTGCCGCAGCTCGGGACCAATGTCGGAGTGAGCGCCACTCACGCCGGCCACACCTCTCGATCCGGTCGGAAACGCACCGTCAGTTCACTGCCCCGCAGCTGCGCATCCGTCACGATGCACCGTCGCAACACGGATGCCAGCCGCACCCGGCGCCGCATTCCCGCCGCGCCGATGATCAAGTCGTCGTCGACCCGGCCCAACGTCAGCGCGCCGGGATCGAGCTGCGGTAACTGTAGCCGCATCCGGTAAACCGCCTCGAGCCCCGACCCGGACTCGCGGTCCACGATCGGCCGCAGCGGTCCGGGCGGCGGCGACCCGTCACGCCGGCGAACGGTCCGGAGCAGCTCGGCCAGCGCCTTCGGGCCGATCGGCTCGCTGGCCAGATGCGGCACCAGCACCAGCTCGACGTCGCCGCTCGCCGACGCCAACTCAGCGAGCACCGCCTGCTGCTCCGAGATGCGTTCGGCGTACCAGTCGAAGGCGGGATGCGCGGGCAGGTTGCAATACTCGTAGGAATCGTCCTGCACCAGGATCTGATTCACGATCAGCTCGTCGACGCGCACTCCCATCAGCGACAACGAACCCAGCGTGCGGGTGGCCTCGGCGGCGACCACCCGCTCAGCGGTGAGAACCAGGTGCGCGCAGACCCGGTCGCCGTCGGTCAGCAGCGCGCCGAGCTGCTCCATCCCGGCGCTGATCCGCTCCAGCAGCCCGACCACCGCGGCGGTACCGGCATGGTCGGCCGCGGTGGCCAGGCGCCGGTGGCGCGGCCAGGCGCGCTCCACGTACAGCCCGAACGTCGCCGGCAGGGTCAGCATGCGCAGCGCATCGGCTGTCGACGCGCAATCCACGACGATGTGGTCCCATCTCCCCGACGCCGACAGCTGCCCGACCTCGTGCAGGCCGAGCACCTCCTGAACACCGGGAACTGCTGAAAGTTCTTCTGGTGCAACGTCGCCCAGCTCCGAGTCGGGGAACCGCCCGGCAAGCGTTGCGCCCACCTCACGCCAGCGGGCCTCGAGCAGCGCCAACGTGTCGAGCGCCAGCGCGTCGACGACCCCTCCCCCGGCGCCGGCGTCGTCCTCGAGCACCCGGGTGAACTCCCGCAGGCCCGTCGGCGGAACAGGTGTCCCGAAGACGTCGCCGAGCGAGTGCGCCTGGTCAGTGGAGACCGCCAGCACCCGCTGGCCCGCGGCCGCGTCCGCGACCGCGGTGGCCGCGGCCAGTGTCGACTTGCCTACCCCGCCCTTGCCCACGAACAGGCTGATCCGGGTGCCGGCGGGTGGTGCGGACTCACTCAGCCTCGACTCGTTTCTTGAGGTCCTTCAGCGCGGTGTCGGTCAGCCTGCGTTCAGCCTTGCGTTTGAGCAGCCCGATCATCGGGATGACGAGGTCGACCGACAGTTCGTAGGTCACGTCGGTGCCGGATCCCTTGGGCGCCAGGTGGTATGCACCGTCCAGCGCCCGAAGCAGCGAGCTGGAGACGAGGCTCCAGCGGACCGATTTGTGGTCGGGTGGCCAGACGTAGGCCAGCACCATCGTGTCCTTGAGCACGGCTGCGTCGAGCACCAGCCGAGCGGTCTTGGGGTAGCCCTCGGCGTCGGCCTCGAGCACCTCGGTCTCCTTGTACTCCGACACCCATTGCGGGTAGGAGGCGATGTCGGCGATGACCTGCATCACCGTCCCCGGGTCGGCGTCGATGTAGATCGTCTGCGACGTGTTGTCCGCCACGTGTTGTATTCCTTGCTCGCTTGCCTGTCACTCGGCTCATCGCCCTCAGCTGAAAAATTACCCTGCCGCGCCCGGTGCCCGCCGACCAGTCGCGGCCACGGGTGACACCCCCACCGGTCGTGACTGCTCCAGCCTGGTCTTCACCTCGAACGCCATCTTCTTGCCGGCGACGCGGCGCTGGTGGTTCATCCTGGCCAGGTTCATCCGCGCCAGCTGCCAGGCCGCGGCGCCGGCCGGCTCGGCATGCAGGAAGTAGTTCAGCACCACCCCGTCGAGCACCGGCTCGAGCCAGACCTCCATGGTTCCGGTCAGCGCGCCGGTGACCGTCCACCGCACGCCCTTGGCGCCGCGGTCCTCGACGACGTTGCACCGCAGGTCGGGCCACCACCGCCGCCAGCTCGCGGGGTCCGCGACGGCCCTGCCCACCTCCGCGGGATCGGCGGCGACGAAGGTCTGGTCTGCGACCTGGATGCTGTTCACGGCTTCTCAGCTTTCCACAGGCTTGCGAAGCACGTCACGGCCCGCGATTAGGGTGGATGGCGGAAAGGCCGCTATCAGCGTCGGGAGGCTCCCCACAGTGCGCGAGTTAAATGCTCCGGCATCGTTCACCGTTGGCGAACACGACAACATCGTCAACGCCGTGTTCGCCCACGAACGCAACGACCCCGACCACCCGATCTTCCAGCGTCTCGTCGACGGGATGTGGCGGGACGTGACCTGTGCGCAGGCCGCCGCCCAGATCCGATCGGCGGCACAGGGTTTGATCGCCAAAGGGGTGAATCCCGGCGATCGGGTGGCGATCCTGTCGGCCACCCGCTACGAATGGACGATCCTGGACTACGCCATCCTCTCGATCGGCGCGATGACCGTGCCGATCTACGAGACGTCCTCGGCCGAGCAGGTGCGCTACGTGCTGAGCGATTCCGGCGCAGTGCTGGCATTCGCCGAGACCGACGCGCACGCCGACAAGATCGAGCAACTCGCCGGCCAGTTGCCGGCGCTGCGCAAGGTCTACCGGATCGCGGGCAGCGGCCCGAAGGCGCTCGACGCGCTGACCGACGCGGGATCCCCGGTCGATCCCAGCGAGGTCGAAAAGCGGCTCTCGCAGGTGCGGGCCGAGGACCTGGCCACGCTGATCTACACGTCCGGCACCACGGGCCGGCCCAAGGGCTGCCAGCTGACGCACTCCAACCTGGTGCACGAGACCCGGGGGGCGAAGTCCGCGTTCCCCAACCTGCTGGACAAGAAGGAACGGCTGCTGGTGTTCCTGCCGCTGGCCCACGTGCTGGCCCGGGCGATCACGATGGCGGCGTTCCAGAACAAGGTCACCGTCGGGTTCACCAGCGACATCAAGAATCTGGTGCCGATGTTCGCGGTGTTCAAGCCGACGCTGGTGGTGTCGGTCCCCCGGGTGTTCGAGAAGGTGTACAACACCGCAGAGCAGAACGCCCGCAACGACGGCAAGGGCAGGATCTTCGAGATCGCCGCGAACACCGCGATCGAGTGGAGCAAGTCGCTGGAGCGCGGCGGGCCCGGGCTTGTGCTGCGGACCAAACACGCGCTGTTCGACCGGCTGGTCTACGGCAAGCTGCGTGCCGCGCTGGGCGGCAACTGCCGGGCCTCGATCTCCGGCGGTGCACCGTTGGGCGCTCGGCTGGGCCACTTCTACCGAGGCGTCGGGCTGACCATCTACGAGGGCTACGGACTGACCGAGACGAGCGCGGCGATCACCGTGAACCGGGTCGGCGACATCAAGATCGGCACGGTCGGAAAGCTGTTGCCCGGCAACGGCATGCGCATCGAAGACGACAACGAGCTGTTGGTTCGCGGGGGTGTGGTGTTCAAGGGCTACTGGAACAGCGAGGAAGACACGAAGGCCGCGATCGTCGACGGCTGGTTCCACACCGGAGACCTGGGCGCGATCGATGACGACGGGTTCCTGACGATCATCGGCCGCAAGAAGGAGATCATCATCACCGCAGGCGGCAAGAACGTCGCTCCGGCGATCCTGGAGGACCAGTTGCGCGCCCACCCGTTGATCAGCCAGGCGATGGCGGTCGGCGACGCCAAACCGTTCATCGCCGCGCTGATCACGGTCGACCCAGAAGCCTTCGTCGGCTGGAAGGAACGCAACGGCAAAGACCCCAACGCGACCGTCGGCGACCTGGCCACCGACCCGGACCTGCTGGCCGAGATCGACCTTGCCGTCAAGGAGGCCAACCGAGCCGTCTCCCACGCCGAGTCGATCCGCAAGTTCCGGGTGCTGCCCGTGGACTTCACCGAGGACACCGGTGAGCTGACACCGACGTTGAAGGTCAAGCGCAAGGTGGTTGCCGAGAAGTTCGCCAGCAACATCGAGGCCCTCTACAGCACGGACTGAGGCCTAGGGGGTCAGCAGCGTCGCCAGCCGCGCGGCGTGGGTCTGCCAGCACCAGTTTTCGCCGACCCAGCGGCGGCCCGCCGCGCCCATCCGCACGGCCAGGTCCGGGTCTTGCAGGAGCCGGGTGACCGCCGCGGCGATCCGGGCGACCGAGCGCCCGTCGACCACATAACCGGTCTCGCCCTCGCGCACCGTCTCCGGCGCACCGCCGGACCGGCCCGCCACCACCGGCACCCCGGTCGCGGAGGCCTCCAGGAACACGATGCCGAGCCCTTCGACGTCGAGGCCGGCGCCGCGGGTGCGGCACGGCATCGCGAAGACGTCGGCCATCGCGTGGTGTGCCGGCAGCTCCGCCCACGGCACCCCGCCGGTGAACACCACGTGGTCGGCCACCCCGGCGCGCTGCGCGAGCCGTCGCAGCGCCGCCAGGTACGGGCCGCCGCCGACGATCGCCAGCGCCGCGCCGCGAACCTCGTCCCGGATGGCCGGCAGCGCGCGGATCAGCATGTCCTGGCCCTTGCGCGGCACCAGTCGCGACAGGCACACGACGAGGGGGCGTTGCCCCAGGCGGTAGCGGGCCCGCAGCTCGGCGCGGGCCGCCGCGTCGGGCCGAAACCGCCCGGTGTCGACACCGGGCGGCAGGTGCTCGAGCGCGGCCTGCGGGCCGAACGCCGAGGCGATGCGTCCGCGGGTGTAACGGCTGACGAACGTCGCCACGTCGGTCGTCTCCCCGATGCGACGCAGCGCCGTGCGCGCCACCGGCAGCATGGACCAACCGACTTCGTGGCCGTGCGTGCTGGCCAGCACCCGCGCTGCGCCGGCGCGCCGAGCGGATGGGGCCAGCAACGCCAACGGCGCGGCCGCGCCGAACCACACCGTGTCGATGCCGCGGTCTTGGACGAGCCGGCGCATCGTGGATGCGACCGTCGGGACCGGCAGCATCAATGTGCCGGGATGGCGCACCACCTCGTACGGCGCGTCACGGTCGAAGCGTTCGGCACCAATCCATCGCGGCGCGTACACCATCAGCGTGTCCGAGCCGCTGCCGGCCAGCTGCGAGACCAGCTCCTGCAGGTAGGCCTGGATGCCGCCCGGGCGTGGTGGGAAGTCGTTGGTGACCAACAGGACCCGCGTCACGGCTGCCTAATCTAACCTGCCAGCCAGCGCTGCCAGCCGGACAGCACGTCAGGCAGAGGCGTTCCCAGCGTCACGGTCACCGCGGCGGCCGGGTCAGGATGGCCGGGCCCGCAGGCCAGCAGATACAGCCGCCGCAATGTGGGCGGCCCGTAGCTGTCGGCGACGAACCGCGCGAACAACCACGCCCGGTCGTAGGCCGCCGAGAGCCGCGGACCCGCCGCATCGAAGTCGGCGTCGGACGGCAGCCGGGTGCCCAGCGCCGCCTGCCCGCGGACCGGTGTCTGTGGGCGCCCGACATAGTCGGCGACGCCCTCGGTGAGCCAACGCGGCGCGTCGGCAGCGGTGTCGGCACGGGCGGCGTAGTGAAAAAGCTCGTGGCGCAACACGATTCGCAGCGAACCCGGGCGCATCGTGTTCGCCCCGGGGGCGAACACGATGCGCTCACCGGCCACAAACCGGCGAGCCGGGTCGAACCGGTCGGCCACCGTCGCGGCCGCGAGGTCGATTTCCTGCGTGCCGGTGCGGGCCTCGGCGGCGAACTGCGCGTCGCTGTCGGTGGCAATGATGACGATCTCGCGGTTCCAGTCGTCGCCCCAGAACCCGACCACCGCGTCGAGGGCACCGGGGACCTCGGCGGCGATGCGGGTCAGCACCGGCGCGGTGCCCACCAGATAGACGGTCCGCGCGTCGGGCAGGTGCAGGGTGGACGCGGCGGACGAGGCGACAGGCGGCGAAGCAGCGGGGGGAACCGCCGGAAGCACGTGCACGGGTCGCGCGGCCAGGAGGATCGCCGCCGCGGCGACGACTTCAGCGATCAGCGCCAGGCCCAGCGAGAAAGTCCGGCGCCGCCGAGGGCGGCGGTCAGTAGCGGCGGGCGTTGTTGACCGGTCCGGCCGCGCCGATCGGCACCACCCGGACCGGCTGACCATAGGTAGAGGAGTGCACGACCATGCCGTCGCCGACATAGATACCGGTGTGGGAAGCATCGGAGTAGTAGGTCACGACGTCGCCGGGCTGCAGGTCCGACAGCGAGACGGGCTGGCCGCCGGCGGCCAACGCCTGGCTGGAGTGCGGCAGCGAGATGCCGGCCTGCTGGAAGGACCACATCACCAGCCCCGAGCAGTCGAACGCGTTCGGCCCCGCGGCGCCCCACACGTAGGGCGAGCCGACACGGGTGAGCGCGGCTTGCACCGCGATCGCGCCTTCGCTGCCGGCATTGCCGGGGGCCAGCACGGCACCGCCCGGCGGCGAGGAGATGTCGCCCGGCGGGACCATCGCATCCGGCATCGCCTGCACCGCGGTACCGCCGTCCGGCGGCAGCGCGTCGGGCGCGCCATCCCCCGGGGGAAGAGCCGCGGGTACCGGGTCCGGAGCGGCCAGGGCGGTGCGCTGCCCGGGCGTCAGCGCCAGGTACTGCGACTTGACGACCGCGATCTGCACCTGCAGCTTGCTCTGCTTGGCCTGCACGTCGGCCCGCACGGCGGCGGCCTGCTCGGCGGCGGTGCGCGCGTCGGCGGCCGACTCGGCCGACACCTGTTCGGCCGCGGCCGCCTGGGTGGTCAGGGTGCGGTAGGCGGTCATCTGCGCGGCCATCTCGCCGGCCACAACCTTCTGCACCGACATCTGGTCGATCAGGTGCTGCGGGGAGTCGGCGGTCATGATCGCGCTCAGGCCGTCGGTGCGGCCGCCCATGTACATCGCGGACGCGAGCTTGTCCACGGACCCCTGGTAGACGGTGAGCTGCGCCCTTGCCGCCTCGAGGGCGGCCTCGTCGGCGCTGTGCTTGTCGTCGGCGGCCTTCAGGGCGGCAAGCTTCTTGGAAAGATCCAGCCGGGCGGAGTGCATGGCCTCGGTGGTCTGCTCGGCCTGCCGGGACAGCTCATTGAGTTTGGCAAGCGCGTCATCGGCAGGGTCGGCGTGCACACCGGCCGCCACGACGGAACCCGAGATCGCCAGGGCCGCCATCGCACCGACGAGGGGTCGTCGAAGAAAACGATTCATCCACTTCAGCCGGTCGAGTTTCAAGACGCAGAATCCTTAAACTGCCGTGGACTGGGCCGTCGCGCACTTAGGTCTCAGATAGGTTACGAAACGGCATCAGCCATGTCCAACACGAGACGCAAACTTAACGGGAATTCTTAGTCTTTTCGCTAACTAACGGTTCAAGCCACTCCCGTGTCGCCCCGGCGGTGGATCGGAACCAGCCGCAATCGCGGCACCAGACCCACTTCCGCGAGGGCCTCCAGTGCCGCGCGCTCGTCGTCCAGCAGCGTGTCGGGGGTGCCGAGCAAGACACTGACGACGCAGTCCTTGCACGCGGGGCCGCGCACCGCGCAGTCGTCGCAGTCGATGATCACTTCGATCCTTTCGGTCGTAGGGCCCGCGGGTTCTGCTCGGGAGGCTAGCCACACCCACCGACACGACGCCGGCTTGTCTCGACTTGTCACCGCCGCCTCCTACGGTCTGGGTCCATGGAGCAGCTCAGCTTCGCCGACATCGACGCCGGAGCCGGTTCGGTGGGGGCGGAGCTGTCGCTGCGGGAGACGACGTTCGTGGTCGTCGACCTGGAAACCACCGGGGGCCGCGCCAACGGGCCCGACGGCAAGTGCGACGCGATCACCGAGATCGGCGCGGTCAAGGTCCGCGGCGGGGTCGTGCTGGGTGAGCTGGCCACGCTGGTCGACCCCGGCCGCGACATCCCGCCGCAGATCGTCGCGCTGACCGGGATCACTTCGGCCATGGTCTGCAACGCCCCCACCATCGACGCCGTGCTGCCGGCTTTCCTCGAGTTCGCGCGGGGGGCGGTCCTCGTCGCGCACAACGCCGGCTTCGACATCGGGTTCCTGAAGGCCGCGGCACGGCGCTGCGACATCGGGTGGCCGCGGGCGCCCGTGCTGTGCACGGTTCGCCTCGCGCGGCGGGTGCTCAGCCGCGAGGAGGCGCCCAGCGTGCGCCTTGCCGCGTTGGCGAGGCTGTTCTCGGCGGCCAGCACGCCCACCCACCGCGCCCTCGACGACGCGCGGGCGACCGTCGAAGTCCTGCACGCGCTGATCGAGCGCGTCGGAAACCAGGGCGTGCACACCTACGCCGACCTGCGCGCGTACCTGCCGAACGTCACCGCTGAACAACGGCGCAAACGCGTTCTGGCCGAACGGCTTCCGCATCGCCCGGGCGTTTATGTGTTCCGCGGCCCCGGCCGCGAGGTGCTCTACATCGGCACGGCGGTCGACCTGCGCCGGCGCGTTGCCCAGTACTTCAGCGGCGCCGACCCCCGCGCTCGGATCAAGGAGATGGTGGGCCTTGCCTGCCAGGTCGACCACGTCGAGTGCGCGCACGCGCTCGAGGCCGGTGTCCGGGAGCTGCGGCTGCTGGCCGCGCATGCCCCGCCGTACAACAGGCGGTCGCGCTTCCCGCACCGCTGGTGGTGGGTGGCACTGTGCGACGAGGCGTTCCCGCGGTTGTCGGTGGTCCGCACGCCGCGGGGTCCAAACGCGTTGGGGCCGTTCCGGTCACGGGCCGATGCGACCGACACCGCCGCGCTGCTGGCCCGTTTCACCGGCGTGCGCACCTGCACCACGCGGCTGGCCCGCTCAGCGATGCACGGCCCGGCCTGTCCGCAGCGGGAGGTGGCGCCGTGCCCCGCGGCGCGCGGCGCCACCACCGCCGAATACGCCGCCGCGCCGCAGCGCGCGGCGGCGCTGATCGAGGGCCGCGACAACGCCGCGCTGGCCGAGATCGTCGCACACATCGCCGATCTGGCGGCCCGCCGTCGGTACGAAACCGCCGCGCGGCTGCGCGACCGGGCCGCCACCGCGATCGACGCGCTGTGGCGCGGGCAGCGGCTGCGAGCGCTCGCCGAGCCGGCCGAGCTGGTCGCCGCGGCGCCGGACGGGAACGGGGACTGGCACATCGCGGTGATCAGGCACGGTCAGCTCGCCGCCGCGGGTGCGGCACGGCGCGGCGTCCCGCCGATGCCGGTGATCGACGCCCTGCGCGCGGGCGCGCAGAAAGTGCTGCCGACGGCGGCGCCTCTGGGCGGCGCGCTGGTCGAGGAGACCGCGCTCATCGCGAAGTGGCTCAGCCGGCCCGGGGTGCGAATCGTGCGGTCGGAGCCGGGCTACGCGTCGCCGGTCGCGTCGGCCGGCCCGTGGTCGGAGTGGGCGGCCGCAGCGCGGTCGGCGCGGCTTGCCGCCGAGCAGGACGTCGCGAACTGGACCGCGGCGTCAGATTTTGTGGGTGAACCGCGCCCAACGCGCGAGGAGCTGTTCGGCGGCGCCCGAGTCGATCGCGTCGACCGCACGTTGCAGCGCCGACTCCCAGGCGGGCAGCCATTTGGCGTCGCTGGATAGCCCGGCGTGGGCCACCATCGCGCCGGCGGCGTTGAGCACCACCGCGTCGCGTACCGGGCCGGTCGCCCCGCCGAGCACCGACCGCGCCTCCTCGGCGTTCTCGTCTGCGTTGCCGCCCAACAGCTGGTCGAGCTCTGCCCGCTCGAACCCGAACGCGGCGGGATCGAACGTCAGCCGCTCGATCGTGCCGGCCTGCACCCGCCAGATCGTGCTGGTCGTTGTCGTCGTCAGCTCGTCGAGCCCGTCGTCGCCGTGTACCACCAGCACGCTGGACCGGCGGGCGGCGAACACGCCGGCCATCACCTCGGCGAGGTCGGCGAACGCACAGCCGATCAGCCCGGCCCGCGGCGAGGCCGGATTCGTCAGCGGCCCCAGGAGATTGAAAACCGTCGGCACACCGATCTCGCGGCGTACGACCGACGCGTGCCGGTAGGACGGGTGAAACAGCGGCGCGAAGCAGAAACCGATCCCGACCTCGGCGACGCTGCGCACGACTTCGTCGGGGCCCAGGTCGATGCGCACCCCGAGCGCCTCGAGCATGTCCGCGCCGCCGCTGCGCGACGACGCCGCCCGGTTGCCGTGCTTGACCACCGGTACCCCGCTGGCCGCCACCACGATGGCCGCCATCGTGGAGAGGTTCACCGTGTTGGCGCCGTCTCCGCCGGTGCCGACGACGTCGACGGTGTCGGTACCGATTTCGTCGGTGGGCACCCGCCGCCCGTACCTGAGCATGGTGTCGGCCAGCTCACGGACCTCGGCGGCCGACGGACCCTTCATCCTCATCGACACACCGAACGCCGCGATCTGCGCGGGTGTGGCGGCACCGGTCATGACCTGCTCCATGGCCCATGCCGCCGCACCGGCGGTCAGGTCACGGCCGGCCGTCAGCGCACCGAGAACCCGCGGCCAGGACGGCGAGGTGGACTGCGCCGAAGACGGCGAAAGCGGCTGCGCCACGTGCCGATGTTCGCACGCACCGCTCACCGCGCCCAAGGCGGGATGGCCAAGTTGTGACCAAATGGGTCCCCGGGTGGAGTTCGACAACTACAAAGCGTCATACTTCATGGTGTGACGAGCGCTGTAGGGACCTCGGGAACCGCAATCACGTCGCGCGTGCATTCGCTGAACCGACCCAACATGGTCAGCGTCGGCACGATCGTGTGGCTGTCCAGCGAACTCATGTTCTTTGCTGGGCTGTTCGCGATGTACTTCACGGCGCGGGCGCAGGCCGCCGGCAACTGGCCGCCGCCGCCAACCGAGCTGAACCTGTATCAGGCGGTCCCCGTCACGCTGGTGCTCATCGCGTCGTCATTCACCTGCCAGATGGGCGTTTTCGCGGCCGAGCGCGGCGACGTGTTCGGTCTGCGGCGCTGGTATGTGCTGACGTTCTTCATGGGTCTTTTCTTCATCCTGGGCCAGGGCTACGAGTACTGGCACCTGTCAACGCACGGCACCACCATTCCGGGCAGCGCCTACGGTTCGGTGTTCTACCTGGCCACCGGCTTTCACGGCCTGCACGTGACGGGCGGGCTGATCGCGTTCATCCTTCTGCTGCTGCGGACCAAGATGAGCAAGTTCACCCCCGCGCAGGCCACAGCGGCGATCGTCGTCTCCTATTACTGGCACTTCGTCGACATCGTGTGGATTGCACTGTTCGCCACGATCTATTTCGTCCGATGAGCAACCGGTCCGGCTCGCATCCGCGAGGCACGGTGAAGGGAGTACTGCGTTGAAGAGACCGGGGCTCGTTGTCACCGACCGGTCCCGCCGCCGGCTGCGCCGCCGCGTTTCGGCCGGGCTGCTGTTGCTGGTCGCGCTGGCCATCGCCGGCGGCCTTGCCGCCACGCTGACCCCGCAGCCGCAGGTCGCGGTCGCCGACGAATCCCAGTCGGCGCTGCTGCGCACCGGCAATCAGCTGTTCAACACGTCCTGCGTGACGTGTCACGGCGCGAACCTGCAGGGCGTCACGGGTCGCGGGCCCAGCCTGATCGGCGTCGGCGAGGCGGCGGTTTACTTCCAGGTGTCGACCGGCCGGATGCCGGCACAGAGCCTCGGCGCGCAGGAGCCGCAGAAGCCGCCGATCTTCGACGACAACCAGATCGACGCGCTCGGCGCGTACGTGCAGGCCAACGGCGGCGGGCCGACCGTGCCCCGCAACCCCGACGGCTCCGTCGCGATGCACTCCCTGCGCGGCGACGACGTCGCGCGCGGCGGCGACCTGTTCCGGCTCAACTGCGCTTCGTGTCACAACTTCACCGGCAAGGGCGGCGCGCTGTCGTCGGGCAAGTACGCGCCTCCGCTCGAGTCGGCCAACGAGGCGCAGATCTACACCGCGATGCTGACCGGTCCCCAGAACATGCCGAGGTTCTCCGACCGCCAGCTCACCCCCGACGAGAAGCGCGACATCGTGGCCTACGTCAAGACGGCCACCGAGACGCCCAACCCCGGCGGGTACGGGCTCGGCGGGTTCGGCCCGGCGCCCGAGGGCATGGCGATGTGGATCATCGGGATGGTCGGCGTCATCGCCGTCGCACTATGGATCGGATCGCGCGCATGACAACTGAATC
>NZ_DATFYW010000221.1:0-6110 GCF_035314905.1 Mycobacterium sp. | reverse complement strand
CCACGAAGTTGATCCGCCATCCGTTGGCGGTCAGCGTGTCGCGGAGGTCGGCCTCCGGCACCGCGCCCATCGGCGCGATCACGCCGTTGACGTTGCCGTCTGAGAAGCAGAACAGGTGCAGGCGCGCGCCGGGCCGGGTCGCGCGATGCAACGCGGCGGCATACGACCGGCGGCCGTCCTCGTCGAGGCAGTGATAGAGCGCGCTGTCGATCACCGTGTCGAACCGGCCCGCGTAGCCGGCAAGGTCGGTGGCGTCGGCGATGCCGAACGTCACCTGGACACCCGCCTGCGCCGCGCGGGTGCGGGCACGCTCGATCGCGGCGGCCGAGCCGTCGAGTCCGGTCACCGAATATCCGCGTGAAGCAAGGAAGATTGCGTTGTCACCGAGTCCGCAGCCTACGTCGAGTACTTCGCCGGCGATCGCGCCCAGGGCTTCCAACTCCATCAGTCGCGGCTGCGCTTGTTCTATGTCCCAAGGAATTCCGGCTGGAGGTGGAGCACCGTCGAATGTCGGCTCGCCGCGGTAGAGCTTGTCGAACATCTCGGGGGAGGGCCGGAATGTAGCTGGGGTTGTCACGCCTCCCAACGTACTCTTGTGTCCTACCACACGTCACCAGATCGCCAGTCGCACACCAGATCCGCGGTCGTGTCGAGGTCGACGGCGACTGGCAGGACGAAGACGGCCATGTCGTCGTCGGGTGTGCGGGTCAGCCCGCCCGGTGCCAGCACCGACGTGGGACCTCGCCACTGCAGCCAGCCGCGGCCGAGATAGAGCTCGCGCGCCGACTCGGATGGGGTGAGCGCTCCCAGCTGGTACGCGCCGCGAATCACCTGCTCGGCGCCGTCCATGAGCGCCGTTCCCAGGCCCTGGCCCCGCCAGTCCTCGCGGACCGCAACACCTTCGACGTAGCCGGTCCGCAGCGGTGTCCCGTGGTACAGCAAGCGACGCTGCACGACGGCGGCGTGTGCGATCAGCGCGCCGCGGTAGTAGACAAGTGCGTGCATGCCGCCGAGTGCGTGCTCCCAGTCGTCGTCGCTGAACTTGCCCTCGAACGCGTCGACGAGCAGCCGGTGCGCGCTCTGTCGTGTTTCGTTGTCGAGGTCGGCGGTGTGGATCAGGCGGGCCGTGTGGACCTGGGTTCGCACACATGTGGGTCTACCACGACCGGCGCGGCCTCGACCAGTGCAGGCGGATGTGCTGACCCGGACGGATCTGCGCCAGCCGGTCGATCCCGTCGTCGGTGACCACCCCGACGACGGGATATCCGCCCGTGACCGGGTGGTCGGGGCCGAGGATCACCGGCAGCCCGTTCGGCGGCACCTGGATCGCGCCGCGGCTGGCGCCCTCGCTCGGCAATTGCCGGTCGGGCCAGCGGTGCCGTAGCGCTGTCCCGACCAGTCGCATGCCCACCCGGTCGCTGCGGTCCGACACCACCCAGCTGGTGTGCACGAGCGCGTCGGGCTCGGTGAGCCAATCGTCGCGCGGCCCGGGCACCACGTGCAGCTCAATCAGGGCTTCGTGGAATGAGGCGACGGGCGCCTGGTCGAGCTCGGGGAAGTCATCGGTGTGGTCGCCGACCGGCAGCACGTCTCCGGGCTGCAGCGGCTGCGGTCCGATCGCCGACATCACGTCGTAGCTGCGCGAGCCGAGCACCGGTGTCACGTCGATGCCGCCGCGCACCCCCAGATAGGTGCGCAGGCCTGTGTGCGGAGCGCCGAGCGAGATCACCTGACCGTCGTGGGCGTAGTGGATGCTGTTGATGCCGAACGGGACGCCATTGACCGCGGGGTCCGTGTCGGCGCCTGTGACGGCGATCGCGACGTCCCCCCCGCGCACCCGCGCGGTCAAGCCGCCGAACGTCACCTCGATCGTCGCGCGGTCGCTGGGGTTGGCCACCAGCCGGTTGGCCAGTGCATGGGAGCGCCGGTCAGCCGCGCCGGAACAGCTGACGCCGAGATGGGCGAACCCGGGACGGCCGAGGTCCTGCACGAGTGCCAGCGGGCCGGTACGCAGGATCTCGAGAGTCGTGGTGGTCACGACACCTCCCGGAACCGGACCGACATCCCAGGGGCAAGCAGTGCGGGTTCGGCACGGGCGATGTCCCACAGCACCGCAGCGGTGTGGCCTATCACCTGCCAGCCGCCGGGAGACTCGCGCGGATACACACCGCTGAACTCGCCGGCCAGGCCCACCGACCCGGCAGGTACCCGGGTCCGGGGTTCATCGCGTCGGGCTACCTCGAGCCGCGGGTCGCCGCCGACCAGATACGCGAATCCCGGTGAGAAGCCGCTGAAGCCGACCCGCCACGGCGTGCCGGTGTGCGCGGCGATGACGCCGGCTTCACCCAGCCCGGTGGCCTGCCCGACCTCGGCCAGGTCGGGGCCGCCGTACACCACGTCAATGACGACGTCGACGTGGCCCGGCGAGACCAGCGCATCCTGCGGTGTCACACGCAGCTTCTCCAGCCGCTGCCGGGTGCCGGGTTGATATCGCCGACCTGCCAGCTTGATCAGCACCGTGCGGGACGCCGGCACGATGTCGAGCACGCCGAGCAGGTCGGCCTCTCGCAGTGCCGCGGTCCACGCCAGCACCTCGGCGGTGCTGTCCAGTTGCAACAGCAGCCCCTGGTCGCCGTAGTCGTGGACTCTCAAATCCGTTGCGACGCTCATCTTCAGAAGGTACCGCCGAGTAACCTGCCCGGGCCGAACATTTCGAGCCTTTTCAGAGGTGCCTTAGCAGAGGCTCAAGTTCAGGCTTCCGTTATTGGCGCGGGACGGTAGGTCGGCTCCCGTTTCTTGATGAACGCGATCAGGCGGTAGGTGATCGGCAGCATCAACACCTCGACGGAGGTTTTGTAAATCCAGCCCAACGCGGTGTATGTCACGAAGTCCCCGAACGTGTTGATCCCGATCGCGCCGGCGGCGATGCTGCAGAACACCAGCGTGTCGCCGAGCTGGCCGGCAAACGTGGATCCGACCAGCCGCGCCCACAGGTGCTTTTCCTTCGTGTGCGCCTTGATGGCCACCACCACCCACGCGTTGATGGTCTGTCCGACGACAAAGCCCGACAAGCCGGCGACGATCAATTGGGTGAACGCGCGGACCACCACTTCGAACGACTCCTGGTGGGTGTAGAAGTCGGCCGGCGGCAGGTAGATCGTGACCCAGAAGGCGAATGCTGCCAGCGCCTCCATCACGAACCCGATGAAGATCGCACGCCGGGCCGCGCGGAAGCCGTAGACCTCGCTGAGGACGTCACCGATCACGTAGGTCAGCGGGAAGACGATGAAGCCACCGTCGGTGATGATCGACCAGTGGCCGACGATCGGCCCGAACGCAACCCCCTTGGTGGCCGTCACGTTGGAGATGATCACCAGCCCGGTGAACACCGCGACAAGGATCGGATAGTAGGCAGAGCCGATCTGCGCGTAGACGGCCGCGTCGGCGTCCCTGGCGCGGGTGTCACTGCTGGTCACTCGGCCATCCAAGCACCCTGCCGCGCAGGATTGCGAGCGTTGCACCTTCGCGTCGGGGCGGTTCAGGCGATCGCCTGACACAGGTGGTGGCTGGTGTCGCCGACGAAGTCGATGAGGGTGTAGTCGCGGTAGCAGAACCGCCACACACCGTCGATCCGCTCGAAACGGTCGTGGTAACGGCCGCTGACCACCACCTGGAGCGGCAATTCGTCGGTCTGCTGCAGCACGGTGTAGTAGCTACGGCAGGTTGCGCTGTCGGCGTCGACGTCGATGACCGGGTTCGTCACGACGTGTTTGGTGCGCGGCGTGCCGTCGGGGTACCTGATGATCAGCGCGCGCCAGAGGCGCAACATCCCTGCGGCATCGACAGTGTCGTCGTCGCCACCGCCTACCCGCAGCCGGGCGTGTTCGAAAAGTGCGGCGGCACCGTCGAAATCACCGGAGTCGATGCACTCGGCGTATCGGTAGAGCAGATTGGCGATCTGCGTTTCCGGGGTCAGGTCAGCACCTTCGACAGCATCGGCGGCAACTGGTCGGCGACGACGGGCAGGCTCAGGGGCGATGAGAACGCGATCGCGCCCGCGAGGTCGGTGCCGGTGAAGACGTTGCGGTTCCGGGCGGTGGCGTCCAGCTCCTTGATGGTCGGGTCGTTGCGCAGTGCGGCCTGATCCGCGTCGCTTTCCGTGGTCCAGATCAGCACGTCGGCACCGTCGAGCACGTTCGGTACCTGGTCGCGCGGGATGAATGCGCGGTGATCGTCGACAGCGAACGGCTGAAGGTTGTCGGGCACGACCAGGCCCATCTCGGTGAGGAAGTCGGTGCGCCATCCGGGCAGCGTGGCCACGACATTGTCCTGGTAGAACGCCCCCTGCACGAGGAGCACCTTCTTTCCCTTGAACTGCTGGTTGGCCTTCGCGACGTCGGAGAACCTGTTGTCCACGCCGTTGACGAGCGATTTCATCTGCTCGGCCTGAAACACCGCAAGCCCGATCGTGTCGGCCTGCACCTTCCACGGTTCGAAGAACGGATCGTCGCCCGACTGGGGAATGGTCGGGGCGATGCCCGACAGCCGCTTGTACGAATCCTGATCCACTCCCGCATTGGTCGCCACGATCAGGTCCGGCTTCAGCGCGGCAATCTGGTCGAACTGCAGGCCGTCGGCCAGGCTGAGCACGGCGGGTTGCGCGCTGCCGAGTTTGGGCTGTGCCCATGGCCAGACGCCGAACGGCTGGTCTCCCCACCAGCTGGTAACAGCGATGGGGACGACGCCGAGCGCGAGAAGGTCGTCCTGCTCGGTGTATCCCGCGCTGACCACGCGCTTGGGCGGCGACGGAACGGTGGTCTGACCGAATTTGTGTTTGACCGTCACCGCACCGGCGCCCGGCTTGCCGTTGTCCGGCTTGTTCGACGAGCACGCTGCGACCACGAGGAGCCCGGCCGCGCCGGCAACCCCGAAGAACCCGCGCCTGCTCATGGTCGTCACCAGCGTGAGCGTAGCTGGCAAACGTTCGTGTACGGCGGGAGCAGCGACAAAAACGCGCGGCGTGCCGGGCCGTCAGGTCAGCGGCATGCCCGCATCGATGAAGTCCAGCGCAGGGTAGATGCGCTCGACCGACATCGGAACCTCGTCGATCACGGCCATCATCGCGCCGGCCAGTGCGCCCGCGAAAACCCGGACCTCGAAATCGCCGGCGTCGCGGCCGAGCCGACGGGCCAGCGCTTCGGTGAGCATCCTGATGGTCCGGTAGTACTCGTCGAACTGGGCGGCTTTGAGCTCGGGTATCGAGAACACGAGCCGCTGGCGCGTGCGTTCGAATTCCCATTGGTCGTCGGAGATCGTCTCAATGGTGGCCTCGAACGCACGGCGCAGCGCCACCGCAGGTGACAGATCCGCCGGCTGGCGTTCGAAGGCCGCCATCAGCACCGGGTCCAGGTCGTCGGCCATCAGCACCGACTCCTTGGACGGGAAGTAGCGGAAGAAGGTGCTCGGAGAAACCTCGGCCGCCTCCGCGATCTGCTCGACCGTGGTGTTGGCCCAGCCGTTCTCGTCGATCAGCCGGAAGGCTTCGCGGCGGATGGTCTCACGGGTCTTGAGCTTCTTGCGCTCCCGTAGGCCCAACGGATGGTCAGCGTCGCGCATATGCCGATTCTCGCGCATCGACGGATTTCCGCCGGCCACGGCCCATGGCGCACCTCCATCCTGAGGAAGTTTCTATCGAATGATAGCGGCTACCACTTGATAGGGAATGTCAAGAATCCGTCAAGATGCGTCGGGAGGGGGAGTGGCGGGTTGTTGGTCTTCGCGCAAGCGGCTCATCCACGGGCTGAAGTCGGCGATCAACTCCTCCTGCGGCGGCCGCTGCTCTGGCGGCACGTGCTGCAGGTTCAGCCTGATCCGGTACCAAATCGAGCTCGGTCCGCGCATTCCGTCGACGAGGATGTCGGCCGGCTTCAGCAGCCGCGCGGCCACGGGATGGCGCTTGCGCCAGGTGCCGAGCGCGGCCATGGCCTCGTCCCTGGTCCTGGTCCGCGCGACTTCGATCAACGGCATCGTCGACTGGCGCCGGCCGGTTATCTTCTTCGCGCCGCGCGGCGCCTTCTCGGGCGGTCCCAACCGCTCGGCCAATTCGAGCA
>NZ_DATFYW010000220.1:0-8603 GCF_035314905.1 Mycobacterium sp. | reverse complement strand
CTCGACGACTTGCCGGTGACCAGCGTGCGGATGTAGACGATCCGCTCGCCCTTCTTGCCCGAGATCCGCGCCCAGTCATCGGGATTGGTGGTGTTGGGCAGGTCTTCGTTCTCGGCGAACTCGTCGACGATCGAGTCGAGCAGGTGCTGGATGCGCAGGCCGCGCTGGCCGGTCTCCAGGACCGACTTGATCGCGTACTTCTTCGCGCGGTCCACGACGTTCTGGATCATCGCCCCGGAGTTGAAGTCCTTGAAGTACATGACTTCCTTGTCACCGTTGGCGTAGGTGACCTCCAGGAAACGGTTGTCGTCGATCTCGGCGTACATCCGGTCCACGACCTTCACGATCATCGCCTCGATGCAGGCCGTGCGGTCGCCCTCGAACTCGGCGAGATCGTCGGCGTGCACCGGCAGATACTCGGTCAGGTACTTGCTGAAGATGTCCTGCGCGGCTTCGGCGTCCGGCCGCTCGATCTTGATCTTGACGTCCAGGCGGCCGGGCCGAAGGATCGCCGGGTCGATCATGTCCTCACGGTTGGAGGCGCCGATCACGATCACGTTCTCCAGCCCCTCGACGCCGTCGATCTCGGACAGCAGCTGCGGGACGACCGTTGTCTCCACGTCTGAACTCACACCCGTACCGCGGGTGCGGAAGATCGAGTCCATCTCGTCGAAGAACACGATCACCGGTGTGCCCTCCGACGCCTTCTCACGTGCCCGCTGGAAGATCAGCCGGATGTGCCGCTCGGTCTCGCCGACGAACTTGTTCAACAGCTCGGGGCCCTTGATGTTGAGGAAGTAGGACTTCGCCTCGCGGGCGTCGTCGCCGCGCACCTCGGCCATCTTCTTGGCCAGCGAGTTGGCGACCGCCTTGGCGATCAGGGTCTTGCCGCAGCCGGGCGGGCCATACAGCAGCACGCCCTTGGGAGGCCGCAGCGAATACTCCCGGTAGAGCTCCTTGTGCAGGAACGGCAACTCCACCGCGTCGCGGATCTGCTCGATCTGGCGCGAGAGGCCACCGATGTCCTTGTAGCTGACGTCGGGCACCTCTTCGAGAACCAGGTCCTCGACCTCGGCCTTGGGGATGCGCTCGAACGCGTAGCCGGCCTTGGTGTCAACCAGCAGCGAGTCGCCGGGCCGCAGCTTGCGGGGCCGCAGGTCGTCGTCGAACGCCTCGGCGACTTCGGCAGGCAGGTCCTCGACGGCGACGAGCGGCTCGGCCAGCCACACGATGCGTTCCTCGTCGGCGTGCCCGACCACGAGCGCACGGTGTCCGTCGGCCAGGATCTCGCGCAGCGTGCTGATCTCACCGACCGCCTCGAACGTGCCGGCCTCCACCACGGTCAGGGCCTCGTTCAGCCGGACCGTCTGGCCCTTCCTCAGCGATTGCACGTCGATATTGGGCGAGCACGTCAACCGCATCTTGCGGCCCGAGGTGAAGACATCCACGGTGTCGTCTTCCTGGACGCCCAGCAGCACCCCGTAACCGCTGGGCGGCTGGCCCAACCGGTCGACCTCTTCGCGGAGCGCCAACAGCTGCTGGCGGGCTTCCTTGAGCGTCTCCATCAACTTGGCGTTGCGCGCGGCGAGCGAGTCGATGCGCGCCTCGAGCTGGTGTACATCGCGGGCACTACGCACACCGCCCTGGGGGCCCAGCGCGGTGTCCAGCTGCTCGCGCAGGGCGGCCGCCTCTCGGCGCAGCTCTTCTAGTTCGGCAGCATCGTCGCTGGACATGGGTGTTCCGAATGGCTCAGAACGCTCTGACTCACTCATGTTGCGCTCCTCTCCCGCACCGGAAGTTGGTGCGGTGGATACTTCAACGCTACCGGCGAATCCCCAATCGCGTCGGTCTAAAACCTGGGCGCGCCTTCTGAACTGCTAGCGTTACGTTTTAGCCGGGCTGAACGAAAGGAATGTTGTGAGCCTGAAATACCTAACCACTGGCCTCGCAGCAGCAACGCTCGTCGGCGCTGCGGCGGTCGGTGTGACATCGATTGCACCTGCTCCTACCACCCCGACGCCGGCCGTCACCCCTGCGGTGTTCGGCGTGCCACTGCCGCAGGATCCGGCAGATATGCCGACCACCGATCAGCTGATGACCGTCCTGAACGGACTCGCCGACCCGAGCGTGCCGTTCCGCAGTAAGGGCAACCTCGTCGAGGGTGGCGTCGGCATCATCGAGGGCCGGACGGCGGACCACCTGATGGCCAACGCCGCCCAGAACGGCGCCCTGCCGCTGTCGTTCCAGATCGCGAACATCCAGCCCTCCGGACCAGGCGCCGCAACAGCCACGGTTACCGCCACCGGTCCCAAGACGGCGCCGACCTCGCAGACGGTCACGTTCGTCGACGAGGGCGGTTGGAAGCTGTCGCGCGGGTCGGCGACCACGCTGCTTTCATCGTTCGCGGGCGCCGGCTAGATCGTCCTGACCCGATCGACGGTGCGGCAGCGATCCACGGCCCTGGCCCTGCTCGCTGCCGCGTTGTTCGCGGTTGCGCCCGGACTCGCGGCCTGCGGGAGCACGAGCCACCCGGCGGCATCCGTGTCCGCCCCCACCACGACGGCCAGCGCCGCCGCACCGGTGCCCGCCGCCCCGCTGCCGCCGCCCGAGGTGCTGACGGACGTTCTCTACAAGCTCGCCGACACGTCGGTTCCCGGCGCCCAGAAGATCAACCTCATCGAGGGCGCCAGCGCGGACAGCGCCGCGCAGATCGACAAGTTCGGCAAGGCGCTGCAGGACAACCAGTACACGCCCCTGGGGTTAACGGCCGAGAACATCGCATGGTCTGACACCGACCCGGGCAGCGTCACCGCGGACGTGACCGTGCACAGCGAGAACCCCGCCCTGGGCGGCGGATTCACGTTCCCGATGGAGTTCCGGCCGTTCCAGGGCGGCTGGCAGCTGTCGCGCACCACGGCCAACATCCTGCTGACGCTGGGCCAGAATCAGACATCGACGCCCGCGCCGGCAGCCCCGACGCCGACCGGGTGACGGCCGCGGGCCATGTGGATCGGCTGGCTGGAATTCGACCTGCTGCTCGGCGACGTGCGCTCGCTGAAGCAGAAGCGGTCCGTCGTCCGGCCGCTGGTGGCCGAACTGCGGCGCCGGTTCGCGGTGTCGGCGGCCGAAACCGGCGCCCTGGAGCTGTACCGACGCGCGGGCATCGGGGTGGCGGTCACGGCGCCCGACCGGGGACACGTCGTGGAGGTGCTCGACGCCGCGGAGCGGCTGGTCGCCGGCCGGCCGGAGGTCGAACTGCTGTCCACCCGCCGGGGGCTGCGCCGCAGCGATGACGACTAGCGCCGTTTGCGGCGCAGCGGTGCCGGTGTGACAGCGCCGGGCGCGAGCCTGCGCGCGCTGATCAGAAACGCGGTGTGCCCGCGCATCGAGTGCTGAGGCCGTACCGCGAGCCCGACGACGTCCCAGCCCCGCTGCAGGGTCTCCCAGGCCCGAGGCTCGGTCCAGCACTGCTGCTCGCGCAGCGCCTCCACCGTGCGGGACAGCTGGGTGACCGTGGCGACATAGATGACCAGCACGCCGCCGGGAACCAGTGCGGCGGCCACCGAGTCGAGCACCTCCCACGGCGCCAGCATGTCGAGCACCACCCGGTCGACCTGCGGCCCGGTGTAGCCCGCGACGTCGCCGATCACCAGCTCCCAGTTGTCGGGCCGCGCGCCGAAGAACGTCGCCACGTTGCGTGCGGCGTGCCCGGCGTGGTCATCTCGCACCTCGTAGGAAATCACCCGTCCGCCCGGCCCGACCGCGCGCAGCAGCCAACACGTCATCGCCCCGGAACCCGCACCGGCCTCCAGCACCAGCGCGCCAGGGAAGATGTCGCCCTCGTGCACGATCTGGGCGGCGTCCTTCGGATAGATCACCTGAGCGCCGCGCGGCATCGACATCACGTAGTCGACCAGCAGCGGCCGCAACACCAGAAACGGGTCGCCGTTGGCGGACTCCACCACGCTGCCTTCGGCCAGCCCGATCACCGCGTCGTGAGCCACCGCGCCGCGGTGCGTATGGAACTCCGCGCCGGGGGTCAGCACCATCGTGTAGTGACGGCCCTTGGCGTCGGTGAGCTGGACGCGTTCGCCGGCGGCGAACAATCGGACACGGTCGCCTTCGGCGAACGGCCCGGTGCGCGGCATAGCCGATAACACTGCCAGACGCGCCGCGCCGGGTACCCGGGGTTGTCGGCACATGGTTCTAGTGTTCGGTCATGACCGACGAGCCCGCCCCGGTCGCACGGCGACCCGCGCTGTCGCCGTCACGGGCGAGCGATTTCAAGCAGTGCCCGCTGCTGTACCGGTTCCGTGCGATCGACCGTTTGCCCGAGCCCACGTCCACCGCGCAGCTGCGGGGCTCGGTCGTGCACGTCGCGCTTGAGCGGCTCTACGGCCTGCCTGCCGCGGAGCGGGGTGTTCAGACCGCGATGACGCTTGTCGGCCAGGCCTGGGAACGCGTGGTCGCCGCGGAGCCGGACCTCGCCGAGGGCCTCGATCCGGCGGGGCGGGCGGAGTTGCTCGACGAGGCGAGGGCCCTGCTGTCGGGCTACTACCGGCTGGAGGACCCCACGCGCTTCGATCCGCAGGCCCGCGAACAGCGCGTGGAGGTCGAGTTGGTCGACGGCACGCTGTTGCGCGGCTTCGTCGACCGCATCGACGTCGCCCCGACCGGCGAGCTGCGGGTCGTCGACTACAAGACCGGCAAGGCCCCGCCGGAGGCGCGGGCGCTTGCCGAGTTCAAGGCGATGTTCCAGATGAAGTTCTACGCGGTGGCACTGCTGCGCTCCCGCGGCGTCGTTGCGACCCGGCTGCGGCTGCTCTACCTCGCCGACGGCCAGGTTCTCGACTACTCCCCCGAGCTCGACGAGCTGCTGCGCTTCGAGAAGACGTTGATGGCCATCTGGAAGGCCATCCAATCTGCTGGTGCCGCAGGCGATTTCCGGCCCAGACCGTCGCAGTCGTGCGACTGGTGCGCCCACCGCGCACACTGCCCGGCCTTCGGCGGCACACCGCCGCCGTACCCGGGATGGCCGGAGGCGCTGCGGGAGGGCGGCGAGGACGCCGTCCTGCGCGCCGGTGACGCCGCGTGACCGACTGCTACTACCGCCGGCTCGGCAGGGACGGCGAGCATGAACTGTTCGCGCCGACCGACTCCACCCGCAGTAACTGGGATCCCGACATCCAGCACGGTTCCCCGCCGCTGGCGCTGCTCACCAAGGCGATCGAGGAGTTACTCGCCGATTCACCGATGCGGGTCGGCCGGCTGACCCTCGACATCCTCGGTGCCATCCCGGTGCGCCCCGTGCGGGTGCGGGCGTGGGTCGAGCGTCCGGGCCGGCGGATCTCGTTGCTGGCCGCGGAGATGACGCCGACCGACCACGGTGACAGCCGTGCGGCGGCGCGCGTCAGCGCATGGGCGCTGGCCACCGGCGACACCGGCGATGTCGCCTCCGACCGCTATCCCGTCCTTGTCGAAGGTCCGGCCCGGCCACTGCCTGCGAACTGGTGGCACCTGAGCGGGTATCTCGCGAGCGTGGATTGGCGGCCGCAGCCGGACCAGGAGTCCGGCTCGGTGTTCTGGCTCACCATCGCCGCGCAGCTGGTCAACGGCGAGGAAACCACGCCACTGGAAAAGTTGGCCCTGGCCGTGGACTCCGCCAACGGCATCGGCTCCGCGCTGGACTTCACCCGGTTCATCTTCATGAACACCGACACGACCGTGCACCTGCACCGGCTGCCCACCGGCGAGGATTTCGCGCTGCGGGCGCGCGGGTCGATCGGCCCGGACGGCATCGGGGTGACCAGCGCGGAGATCTTCGACCGCACGGGTTTCGTCGGGGTGTGCGCGCAGACTCTGCTCGTTCGGCGCTGCTGACCCGCTTTATATCGTCTTGCTTCTATATAGAAGTTTGATAATACTGGCTGCGTGGACGTTTTCGAAGCGGTCGCCGACCCGAGCCGGCGCGCGCTGCTGGAGGTGCTCGCCGAGGGCGAGCGCACGGCAGGCGAGTTGGTCGCCACGTTGCCGCGGCTGACGCAGCCCTCGGTGTCACGACACCTGCGCGTGCTGCGCGAAGTGGGCCTGGTCGAGGTGCGGCCCGAGGCGCAACGCCGCATCTATGCGTTGCGCGCCGACGGGCTGATCCCGATCGACGACTGGATCGACAAATACCGCCGATACCGGACCGCCCATCTCGACGCCCTTGAACACCATCTGGACGACACCTCGAGGAGGACGAATTGAGCGAGCGAAACGGGCGCATCACGGTCGAAGGCGACCGCGCGGTGCTGACCTTCGAGCGGCGCCTGGGGCATCCGATCGAGGCAGTGTGATCGGCGATCACCGATCCGTCGCACCGGCGTAGCTGGCTCGGCGACACCACGATCGACGCACGCGAAGGGGGGATGATCGAGACGGTGCCGTCCGGTCCGTCACTGCCCCCTGACCGCAAGCGGATGACCCGTCGCATCCTGGTGTGGGATCCGCCCCATGTCTTCGAACACGAGTGGAGGCACTCGATAGTCGAAGACGGCGTCGTGCGATACGAACTGCGGGGCAGACGGCGACGGGACCCTGCTGCGCTTCACCCACCGCGGGCTGGGTGTCGGCAACGCGAACGGGTCCCTGCCCGGCACCCACGCATTCCTCGACCGGCTCGCCGCCTACCTCGGCGGCGACGAGTTGCCCAACTGGGGCAACCGCTATCAGGAGGTCGCCCGATGGACGCGGTGAACCTGGCCATCGCCTACCACTCCGGATTCGGCCACACCGAGGTGCTTGCCCACGCGGTCGCCCGGGGTGCCCGCGACGGCGGCGCACACGTCAGCATGATCGCCGTCGACGCGATGACCGAATCCGATTGGGCCGCGTTTGACCTGGCCGACGGCATCGTGTTCGGCAGCGCCACGTACATGGGCAACGTCTCCGCGGGCTTTCAGGCGTTCGCCGAGCAGACGGGCCGACGATGCCTCGACGGCGCGTGGCGAGACAAGGTGGCGGCCGGTTTCACGAACTCCGGCGCGAAATGCGGCGACAAGTTGGCTGCGTTGACGTCGCTGGCGGTGTTCGCCGCCCAGCACCACCTGCACTGGGTCAATCTGGGTTTGCCCGCCGGATGGAAGAGTTCGACCGGCCCGAGGACGACCTGAATCGGCTGGGGTTCTGGCTCGGCGGGGGCACTCAAACCGACGTCGACGCGAACCCCGATCAGGTGCACAGCGCCGATGTGCGAACCTGCGAGCACCTCGGCCGGCGCGTCGCCCTGGTCACCGGACAGCTGCTGGCCGGCCGAGCGCATCGTGCGCGCCAGCGTGTCGTAGGGCGCCTTCGTCGACATGACGTCGAGGATCGCGTGGACGACCTCGTCGCCGCCGACTCCGAAGATCGCCGCGCCCAGGATCTGGTGGGTCTGTTCATCCACGACGACCTTCATGAAGCCCTGTGTCCCGCCCTTTTCCACCGCGCGGCCGACCCTCGTCATCGCCGGCACCCAACGAGCGCCCTGCGCCCGGACCGGCGCACCTCGGTGACGGTCTGCCCGGCACGCCCGAGCGGCGGATCGATGTGGAGCGCATAGGTGGTGATGCGGTCGCTGACCGCGGCCGTTGCAGTCGCCCATCGCCCAGATGTGGGCCACGTTGGTGCGCAGCTGGTCGTCGACGACGATGAAGCCGCGTGCGTCGGTCAGCACGCCGGCGCGGTCGAGGTCGTCGGTGTTGGGCCTGCGGCCCACCGCCACCAGCAGGTCGAGCCGACCATCGTCGCCGCATCGGCCCGCGGCGTGACCGCGACGCGGTCGCCGTCGCGCGCCACGCGAATGTCGTCGGCGTTCAACACGATCGCGATGCCCTCAGCCTCGAGGATGTCTTTGATCGTCGCCGACACATCGGGATCTTCGCGTGATGCCAGACGCGGACCGCGCTCCACGACGGTCACCTCGGCACCGAACCGCCGGTAAATCTGAGCGAATTCCAGCGCGATGTAGCTTGCCCCCGATGATCACGAGATGGTCTGGAACCGTGTCGAGTTCGAGGATCGACACCTTGGTCAGGTAGTCGACGTCGGCCAGCCCGGGCATGTCGGGCACCACCGCACGCCCCCGACGTTGAGAAAAATCTTGTCGGCGCGGATGGATTCGCCGTTGACTCGCAGCGTGTTCGGGTCCTCGAAGCGGGCGTGGCCGCGAATCACCGTGCAGCCGTCCATGCCGTCGAGCCAGGACTCGACACCGGCCCGGTCGTTGAGCGTGACGCCGTCCTTGCGGGCCTTGACCTTGGCCATGTCCACACTGACGTGACCGGTGCCGACACCGTACTCCGCACCGCGGCGCGCCAGGTGCGCCGCGTGCGCACTGGCCACCAGCGTCTTCGTGGGGATACACCCGGTGTTACGCACGTGCCGCCGATGTCCTTGCGCTCCACCACCGCGACCGTATGCCCTGCCGCGGTGAGACGCCGGGCCAGCGGAGGTCCGGCCTGGCCGGCACCGACGATGATCGCGTCGAATTGCCCGGCGGTCACACCATGCTCGCCAGGTACCCGATCAAGAAGCCGCCACCGACCGCGATGACGTCTTCGAGCAGTGCGATCGGCAGATCC
>NZ_DATFYW010000219.1:0-18354 GCF_035314905.1 Mycobacterium sp. | reverse complement strand
GCCCGGCGGATCCCACAGCGCCGCGGCACCGATCGTGTCGCTCCCGCGGGCCACTTCCACGCCGCCCCCGCCGAGGAAATGGTGACGTGTCAGCGTCGCGAACATCCGCGGCAATCCCCTTGCGCGAGCGGCGACGTCGGGCAGCATCCAGGTCATCACCGGATCGTCGTGAAAGGCGCGGCCCAGCGTGCGGGCCAGCGCACGGACGTCGGCCCGGCGCCCCGGAGCCACGTCGATTGTCACGCCCCGATCATCCGCCGGCGACGCGGCTCAGCCCTGGGTGATGTAGGCCTGCAGCTGCGCCTGCTCGGCCTGCATCTCCTCCATGCGCGTCTTCACGACGTCGCCGATGCTGACGATGCCGGCCAATTGGCCGTCCGCGATGACCGGGACGTGCCGAACCCGGTTGTTGGTCATCAGCGCACTGAGCGAATCCACCGAGTCGGCGGGCGCGCACGTGACGACCACACTGGTCATGATCTCCGAGACCGGCAGCGCCAGCGCGGCGGCGCCGAGCTCATTCAGACTTCGCACGATGTCGCGCTCCGACACGATGCCCTGCACCCCGTCAGACGCCGCCACCACCATCGCGCCGATGTTGTGCTCGGCGAGCCCGGCCAGCAGTTCGGTGACCGTCGTATCCGGGCTGATCGTCGCCACCGCCGAGCCTTTGTTCCGCAACACATCCGCGATCCGCATTCAAAGCCTTTCCTGATGTGACCTGCTTCACATTAGGTTAGGGCCAAGTCGGCCACGGCGGAACCCGCTCGTGTGACATACCTGGTCTCATGCTCGAGGTGCTCGTCTCATGATCGAGGTCACCCTGCTCGGAACCGGAAGTCCGATCCCCGATCCGCAACGGGCCGGGCCGTCGACCCGGGTGCGCGCCGGCGGCCAGACGTTCCTGGTGGACTGCGGCCGCGGTGTCCTTCAGCGGGCGATCGCGGTCGGTGCCGGCGCCAACAGCCTGACCGCGCTGTTGCTGACCCACCTGCACAGCGACCACATCGCCGACCTCGGTGACCTGCTGATCACCCGGTGGGTGACCACGTTCACTGCCGAGCAGACCCCGTTGCCGATCATCGGGACTGCGTTCCCGCGGTCGCACCGGGACACGAAGACGAATGGCGCGCCCTGGCGGCCTCGGCGTTCGACGGCCGCATCGAGCTCGGACCCGACCTGCACCGCGTCGAGGTGCGCGCACCGGCGTAGCTCACACCACCGCCTCGCGGCGCCGGCGCAGGGGCAGCAGCGCGCCGGCGACGACCAGCCACACCAGCGCCGGCACCCGGCCGAGCGGCAGCAGGACCGACAGTCCCGGCCAGATCAGCACCAGAGCACCGGACTCCGCGACAGCCGCGATCACCAGTCCGGCCCACGCCAGCCCCCTCGGAAGCAGACCGAGGATCAAACCCGGTACCGCGACGCCCGCCACAAGCAGACCGAGGCCCACGACGTGCGCCGGGCCACCCGTCAGATAGACCAGGAAATACAGCGCCCGAACCAGCGCGGGATCAGCGGTCACCACCGGCCGCGACAGCGTCCAGATCAACAGACCCGCCAGGCCCAGCGCGCCCGCCGACAAAATGCCGCCCGCCAGCGCGATCGTCGCCCCCGGGGCAGTCACCCCGAGCCGGCGCAGCCGGGCGCTCGCCGTCGCGGCGTAAATGGCCAGCGGCACCGACGATCCGAATACCCCCACCGCAGCGGCCTGCACCGCAACCGGGTGGGAACCGAAGAAATCCTGGATCGTCGGCGTGGAACCGAACGGGAAGGGCGGCACGCCAGCCAGCGCGGTGCCGACGCCCAGACCGCCGGCAAACAACACGACGACGATGACCGCCAGCAGGGCAAGCGGGGGACCGCCCCGCTGCGGCCGCCTTCCGTCGTTTCCATCATGAGCCGAATCATTCATAGCATGAACGATATGCCCGATACTCCGGTTCATGCAAGGTTCGATGGCTGAACGATTCACAGCAGGTACGGTTTAGTGGTGTCTCCCGGGCCGGCCGACGGTGTCGCGTTTCTACTCGCGCAGCTGGGCCACCACGCAGCGGAGTTGTTCGCCGAACGGATCGCCCCACTCGGGCTCAACCCGCCCCAGGCGGGCATCCTCCGGGCCATCGCGGGCGGACCCGGACGAAGCCAGCAGGCGCTGAGCCAGCAGCTGAACCTGCTGCCCAGCCGCGTCGTTGCGTTCGTCGACGACCTGGAGAACCGCGGATACGTCGAGCGGCGGCGCAACCCCGATGACCGCCGCCTGCACGCCCTCTACCTGACCGCATCCGGCGAGCGGCTGATGCACGAGTTGTCCGACCTGGCGCGCGAGCACGAACGCCAGGTCACGGCCGCGCTGAACGACCGGCAGCGTGCCGACCTGCGCGACCTGCTCGCGCGCATCGCTGCCGACGCGGGCCTGGCCCCGCAGGTTCACCCGGGCTACCGCGGCATCGGCCGCGTCCCCGGCGCCGGCTGAGTCAGGCGAGCCTGGTGATCTCGACGATCACATCGAGGTCGGTCGACCCGCCGCCGGAATAGATGCCCTTCAGCGGGGTGACGTCGGCGTAGTCCCGGCCGACGCCGACACTGACGTACTGCTCGTTGATCTCGTTGTCGTTGGTGGGGTCGTAGTTCCACCAGCCGCCCGTCCACGCCTGAATCCAGGCGTGGCTCTGCCCGTCGACCGTGTGCCCGATCGGCGCCTTGCGGTTCGGGTGCAGGTATCCCGAGACGTAGCGGGCCGGAATTCCCATGCTGCGCAACAACACCAACGTCAGGTGCGCGAAGTCCTGGCAGACGCCCTTGCCTTCGCGCAGCGCGTCCAGCGCCGACGAGTGCACCCCGGTCGTGCCGGGCACGTAGTCGAGTTCGCCCTGCACCCATTCCGCCGCCGCGATGACGGCGTCGCGGGGGTCGCTGTCGTTGGCGAGCCGCTCGCCCACCCGGTGGATCCGCTTGCTCCGCGGGGTGTAGTGAGTGGCGCTGAGCACTTCGTCGTAGCGGTCGATCACCGCCTCGGTGTGAAGTTTCTTCCAGGTGACGTGCTCGGCCGGCGGCTCGGGTTTGTCGGTCTCCACCACCGACGAGGCGGTGACCTCCAGTTCGGTGTGGGGGGCGTGCAGGTCGAACGCGGTCACCGCGGTGCCCCAGTAGTCGACATAGCGGTAGGACCGGGTGGCGGGCACCGTCTCGACCCGGCTCAGGATCACGTTCTGGCGATTGTCCGACCGCGGCGTCAACCGTGCCTCGTTGAAGGAGGCAGTCGCCGGCGACTTGTAGGCGTACCCGGTGGAGTGCACCACCCGCAGCCGCCACATCAGTTGGCCCGCTCTTCGCGCGCCCTCATCGTCACAATTCGCCGTCTTCGATGACCAGCGAACCGTTGCGGCCCGCGTCGGCCCACGCGACCCACGGCTCGGAGTGAAAGTACTGCAGCGCCAACGCTTCCCCGAGGTCGCGGCACGTGGCCTGCAGGCCGGCCAGCCGACGCTCGAGTGTTTCCAGCAGCGCGCCGGGCCGCAGGAACTCCAGCTCGCTGCGGGCGCGGCCGAGCAGCCGCTGCGCCTCGGCGGTCGCGCCGACCCGGCTGTGCGGCCGGTGGTCGAGTTCCTCGAGGCTGTGCTCGGCCAGCCGCAGCGAGTAGAACACCGAGCGCGGGAAAAGCCGGTCCAGCAGCATGAATTCCACAACACGGGCGGCGTCGAGCGCGCCCCGATAGGTGCGCAGGTAGGTGTCGTGGGCACCGGCCGACCGCAACACGGTCACCCACGCCGGCGACGACGCGCTGTCGCCGACCCGCGAAAGCAGCAGCCGCACAGTCATGTCGACGCGTTCGATTGCGCGGCCGAGCATCATGAACCGGTAGCCGTCGTCACGCGACAGCGTGGAGTCGGCCAAACCGGCGAACATCGCCGCGCGTCCCTCGATGAACGAGAAAAACTCATGTGGCCCGAGGCGTTTGGCGGCGCGCTCGCGCTCGGCGAGCGCGTTGTAGGTGGTGTTGAGGCACTCCCACAGCTCGGTCGACGTGACTTCCCTTGCGGACCTTGCATTCTCGCGGGCCGCAGAAATCGCGTCGACGATGGAGCAGCCGCCGTCCAGGCCGCGGCTGAACGCGACCAGGTCGGTGAGCGACCAGACGTCGAGCTGCGTGTCCGGCGGGGTGATGCCCAGCACGCGCAGCAACACGCGGGAGGTCCAGTCCGGGTCGACGCTGGAGTCTTCGAGCAGCTGGTGCACCGTGACGTCGAGGATGCGGGCGGTGTCGTCGGCACGTTCGACGTAGCGGCCGATCCAGTACAGCGCTTCGGCGTTGCGCGCCAGCATCAGTCGCTCACCCCCTGCTGCTGCTGGGACTGCTGCTGGGACTGCTGCTGGGACTGCTGCTGCTGCTGCTGGGATTGTGACTGCTCGGGACCCCTCTCGCCGGCCGGGGCCTTCGGAACTTTCGGCAGCGACCGGACGACTTCGGCGGCGGCCAGCTCCCGGTCGGCCACCGAAGCCCTCGACGCCAGCACCCAGGTGTCCTTCGAGCCGCCGCCCTGGCTGGAGTTGACGACCAGCGAACCCTCCGGCAACGCGACGCGGGTCAGGCCGCCGGGCAGCACCCACACCGCGTCGCCGTCGTTGACCGCGAACGGACGCAGGTCGACGTGCCGCGGCGCCAGTTTGTCGTCGATCTGGGTGGGCACGGTGGACAGCTGGACCACCGGCTGGGCGATCCAGCCGCGCGGATCGTTGCGGATCTTCTTCGAGATGGCCGTCAGTTCACGATCGGACGCTTCCGGACCGAACACGATGCCGTAGCCACCGGATCCTTCGACCGGTTTGATCACCAGCTCGCGGATCCGGTCGAGCACCTGCTCGCGCTCGTCGTCGAGCCAGCAGCGGAACGTGTCGACGTTGGCGAGCAGCGGTTTCTCGCCGAGGTAGAACTCGATGATCGTCGGCACGTACGTGTAAATGAGCTTGTCGTCGCCGACGCCGTTGCCCACCGCGCTGGAGATCACGACGTTTCCCGCGCGAGCGGCGTTGAGCAGGCCGGCCACCCCGAGCACCGAGTCGGGCCGGAACTGCATCGGGTCGAGGAAGTCGTCGTCGATGCGCCGGTAGACGACGTCGACCTGGCGTTCGCCCTCGGTGGTGCGCATATACACCTGGTTGTCCCGGCAGAACAGGTCACGGCCCTCGACGAGCTCGACGCCCATCTGGCGGGCCAGAAGCGAATGCTCGAAGTACGCGGAGTTGTAGACGCCGGGGGTCAGCACGACCACGGTCGGGTCGGCTTCGTTGGTGGCGGCCGAGTTGCGCAGCGCCCGCAGCAGGTGCGAGGCGTAATCGCCGACCGCGCGGACACGGTGGGTAGCGAACAGGTTCGGGAAAACCCTGGCCATCGTCCGGCGGTTCTCCATCACGTAGGACACGCCCGACGGTGAGCGCAGGTTGTCCTCCAGGACCCGGAACACGCCGTCCTCGTCGCGGACCAGATCGATGCCGGCCACGTGGATGCGCACGCCGTTGGGCGGGTTGATGCCCGCGGCCTCGCGGTGAAAGTGCTCGCAGGAGGTGACCAGCCGGCGGGGGATGACGCCGTCGCGGAGAATCTCCTGTTCGGTGTAGATGTCGTCGAGGTACATCTCGAGCGCCTTGACGCGCTGGGTGATGCCGCGCTCGAGCCGCGACCACTCCGCCGCCGAGATGACTCGCGGCACCAGGTCGAGCGGGAAGGGCCGCTCCTGGCCGGACAGCGAGAACGTGATGCCCTGGTCGATGAACGCCCGGCCGAGTGCATCCGCGCGGGCGGCCAGCTCCGACGCGTCCGACGGCGCCAGCTCGGCGTAGATGCCCTTGTAGGGTCCGCGGACGTTGCCTCCGCCGTCGAACATCTCGTCGAACGCCTTCGCGTACGCACCCCGGTCGCGGTAGCCGTCGAAGATCCGTTCATACTTCTTCGCCGAGGGTGAAGCCGCGGATGAATTAGGTGCGTGACATTCGTCCGTTCTCGGTCGGCAGGGTGCGAAGGCTCACTTGGACATGGTGCCGCACCTGGCCCGTTTCGGCAGGACGGTGGGCGGCCGTTGGGAGATTCGCGCCCTGACTGGTAGCCTGAACAGTCGCTGCCCGCTTCGGCGGCGCCCAAGACTTTCAGGCAGCAACCCCCATGGACAGACTTAGAAGGAACTAACGCGTGGCCAACATCAAGTCGCAGGAGAAGCGCAATCGCACCAACGAGCGCAGGCGACTTCGCAACCAGTCGGTGAAGTCGTCGGTGCGCACGGCTGTCCGCGCGTTCCGCGAGGCCGCCGAGACCGGTGACAAGGACAAGGCCACCGAGCTGATGCACAAGGCCAGCCGCAAGCTGGACAGAGCCGCCGGCAGGGGCGTGATCCACAAGAATCAGGCCGCGAACAAGAAGTCCGCGCTGGCGCTGACGCTCAACAAGCTCTGATCAGCGGCTGCCCCGGCGGGCGGGCGTGGCCAGCTGCGCGATCTGCCGCACCGCGGTCTCCAGCACGTAGTCGGCGTCCGCCGCCGCACCCTTGACGTCTGCATTCAGCGTCGCGACCAATCGGACCGCGGTGGCCACGGAATCCTCCGACCAGCGGCGAGCCTGCTTCTGGGCCTTCTGCACGCGCCACGGCGGCATGCCCAGTTCGGCCGCCAGCCGATACGGGTCACCCGACAGCGGCCCGATCCGCGCGATCCCGTGCACCGCCTCGGCCAGCGCGTCTGCCAGCAGCACGTGGGGGACGCCGCGCATCATCGCCCAGCGCAACGCCTCGGCCGACCCGGCCACGTCGCCGACCACGGCCTTGTCGGCGATGTCGAACCCGGTGACCTCCGCCTTGCCGCTGTGATAGCGCCGCACCGCCGCCGCGTCGACGTGCCCGCCCGTGTCGGCGACCAGCTGAGAGCACACTGCCGCGAGTTCGCGGATATCGGAGCCCACGGCGTCAAGCACCGCGGCAACCACGTCGTCGTCGACTTTGACGCGGTGCGAACGGAACTCCGCCCTGACGAACTCGGCCCGCTCGGCGGCCTTCGTGATGCGGGCACACTGGTGAACCCGGGCGCCGAGGTCGCGCAGCTGCCCGGCGAGGGCTTTCGCACGCCCGCCACCTGAATGCACGACAACCAACACCGTGCCGGGCGGAAGGTCGGCGGCCGCCGCGCCGATCAACGCGACCGCGTCCCTGCCGGCTTCGGCCGCCGCCTCGAGCACGACCACCCGCTCGTCGGCGAACAATGACGGGCTCAGCAACTCGGCCAGCTCGCTGGTGCTGACCTCGCCCGCACGCAGCCGATTCTCGGGCACCTCGTCGGTGCCCGCCTGCGCGCGGGCGGCGTGCAGCACCGACGCGATCGCCCGCTCGACGAGCAACTCCTCGTCGCCCAGCACCAAATGCAGCCCGTCGGCACCCGCGCTCACCCGACGATCGTGCCACGCCGATCCGACATCGCGGGGACACCGGCAACAGGATCGCGGCATACTCGACAGGCTCACGCTCGACGCGAGCGAGGCCGCCTCAGGGGGGAGCCGCGTCAGAGGAGAGCCGCGTCAGAGGAGAAAAGAGAGCATGACGAGTCCCCTTCGGGTCATCCAATGGACCACCGGCAACATCGGACGACGCTCCCTGCACGCGATCATCGGCCGGCCCGACATGGAACTGGTCGGGGTTTACGCCCACGGCGCCGAGAAGGTGGGCGTGGACGCCGCCGACCTGTGCGGCTGGCCGGAACCGACCGGCGTGGCGGCCACCAACGACATCGACGCACTGATCGCGCTGAAACCCGACGCCTGCTGCTACAACCCGCTGTGGCCCAGCGTCGACGAACTGACCCGGCTGCTCGAGTCGGGCATCAACGTGTGCTCGTCCGCGGCGTGGATCACCGGCGGCAAGCAGACACCCGAGGACCTGGAGCGCATCCGAAAGGCTTGCCAGCGGGGCAATTCGACGATGTTCGGCAGCGGGGCCCATCCCGGCATGACCAACCTCGTCGGCATGGTCCTCAGTGGCTCCTGCGAACGGGTGGACGAGATCAGGATCACCGAGTCGGTGGACTGCTCGACGTACGAGTCCGCGGAAACCCAGACGGCGATGGGCTTTTCGCAGTCACCGGACACGCCGGGGCTCGCCGAGAGCGTCCGCCGCGAAAGCGAGGTGTTCGCCGAGTCCGCGGCCATGATGGCCGATGCGATGGGACAGACCCTGGACCGGCTGACCTTCGACGTGACGTTCACCCCCGCCGCCGACGACTCCGATCTCGGCTTCATGCAGATACCCAAGGGATCCGTCGCGGGCGTGTACGGCTATCACCGCGGCTGGGCCGGCGACAAGAACATCGTCAGCGTCGGGTTCAACTGGATCATGGGTAACCACGTCGATCCGCCCAAGCCGCTCGAACACGGCCACGTCATCCAGGTATTCGGGCTGCCCAACATGCGCACCGTCATCCACTGCCTGCCGCCGAAGGACTGGACGGAGCCGGGGTTCATGGGGCTGGGGATGATCTACACCGCGATGCCGGTGACCAACGCCGTACCCAAGGTGGTCGCCGCCGACCCGGGGATTGTGACATTGGCGGACTTGCCACCCGTCACCGGCCGGTTTCGAGATGACGGGGCGAGGCCGGTGAGCCTCCCAGACGGCACATTGACCGCAAGGGTGTCACTCGTCGACCAACACCGCGTCCAACGGGGCAACGCCGAGCACGACGTCACCCCGGTGGTCGCGGATCGGCCCGCTGCTCCACCGCCCGCGGGGTGATATCCAGGCACACGCCGACCGCTCCCGCACCGACGTGGACCCCGAGCACCGGCCCCATGTCGGTCACCGTCGGCGCTTTCGCCGGATGCAGCCTGGCGATGAGCTCGTGGGCGACGTCGTTCGCGGCGCCGGGGTTCTGGATGTGGTGCACCGCGACCACCGCCGAGCCGTCGCCGACCTCGGCGACCACCTGATCAACCATCGCGTCGAGGGCCTTCGTGGCGGTGCGCACACGCTGGGCCAACACCAGCCTGCCGTCGTCGTCGATGCGCAGCACCGGCTTGATCGCCAGCGCGGTGCTCAACCACGACGCGGCGGTCCCGATCCGGCCGCTGCGGCGCAGATTCTCCAACCGCTGCACGACGACGAATCCGCGTACCCGCCGGGCAGCTGAAACGGCCTCCGCCTCAACGGCATCCAGATCGGCTCCACTCGCCGCCGCCCGCGCGGCGGCGAGTGCGACGAACCCGGTACCCATCGCCGCACACTTCGAGTTCACCACCCGCACCGCGCCGCTGAACCGACGTGCCGCCTGTTCGGCCGCCGTGAGCGTCGACGACAAGGCCGCCGAGATGTGAACCGCCACCACACCGTCACCACCGCTGTCGCACATCGCCTGCTGATAGACGGCGCCCAGTTCCGCCGGCGTGGCACCGGCCGTGGTCGCACGCCCGCTCTCGTAGATGCCGTCCGGTATCGGGTCACAACCGTCGCGCCAGTTCTGTCCGTCGAGCAGGATGTGCAGGGGAACCTGGCGGATCCCCCACTTCTCGCGATCAACGGTTTCCAGGCGTGATGACGAGTCAGTCACCACCACGACAGTCATGTGGGTCAGCCGCGCCGGTCCCCGCAAGGCACGCCGGCTTCGGCCAGCGCCTTGAGCATCAGCTCGGCGACGGCCCGGTGGGCCTCGAAGTTCCAGTGGATGCCGTCCGGGTTGCCGCGGCCGGCGAAAACGTGCTCGGCGACCGCGGCCTTCAGATCGACCAGCGGAACGCGGCGCCGTTGTGCCCATTCGGTGATCGCCGCGACCGTGGCTTCGCGGCCGTGGTGCGCCCGCCCGTAGGTATCCGCAACGTGAACCGACGGCAGCGACGCGACGATCGGGATGCCGGGACGGTTGAAATCCACTGCGCCGCGGGTTTGTTCGAGATATTCCACGCTTACGTGGGGGGGCAGCGCGGACCGGGCGATCGGCGACAGCCGCGGCTGCAGCCAGCCGTAGCCGTCCCTCGCCCAGCGCCGCAACCACGGCGGGCGCACATAGCGGATCAGCTCACGCAGCGCGGTCGGCAGCGGCGAGGGCAGCGAATCCATGCCGCCAGTGGCGAAGATGACGGCGCCGGCCCGGGGCAGCGCCGCCCAGGCCCGCGGATCCTGCGTGGCCGCCCACCACACGTCGCGGCACGTCCAGCCGATCCGGCCGATCAACTCGACATCCCAACCGAGCTGTGCGGCAACGATGTTCGGCCAGATCCGGGCATCGTCGGCCGGCAGCCCACCGGTGGGGCCGTAGTAGGCCAGCGAGTCCGCGAAGATCAGCAGCACTGGTGGAGCGAAGCGACCGGGGGACGAGCCGGAGTCAGAGGACATCGTTGGCGACCTGTGCCGAGGCGTTCCAGACGTCCAGCCGCCAGCGGATCTGCCCCGGGCCGGCGCCGTCATCGGAGTGACCGGAGAGCTGAACCCAACTCGCGTTACCCATGCCGCCCAGCACCGGCCAGTTGTCCACCGGCAGGCCCAACAGCCTGGCCGTCAGCGCCGCGATCAGCCCGCCGTGAGCGACCAGCACCACCGGCCGATCGGGTTCGTCGGCGCCCCACTCCGCCTGCTCTGCGACAAGTTCGGCGATCAACGGCAGGCTGCGCCGGGCCACGTCGACCCGGCTCTCCCCGCCGTGCGGTGCCCAGCCGGCGTCGTTCCGCCACGCCAGCCGAGCACCTGGCGCGTCGGTGTCGATCTGCTGGTGGGTCAGTCCCTGCCAGTCGCCCAGGTGCGTCTCGCGCAGCCGCTCATCGACCCGCACGGCGGACCCGATCCGCTCGCCCAGCACCACCGCCGTGTCGTGGGCGCGGCGCAAATCCGACGAAACGATCAACAGCGGCTGGCGCTTGCCCAGCACCTCGGCCGCCGCGGCCGCCTGGGCCAGCCCCAGGTCCGTCAGGTGGGTGTCGAGCTGGCCCTGCATTCGGCTGTCCGCGTTGAACTCGGTCTGCCCGTGCCGCAGCATCACCAGCCGCCGCGTCCTCACGCCAGCTCCTCGAGATCTACCGCGACGACGGGGCAGTCCCGCCACAACCGGTCCAGCGCGTAGTAGTTGCGTTCATCCTGGTGCTGGATGTGCACGACGATCTCGACGTAGTCCAGCAGCACCCACCTGCCTTCCCGGGCGCCCTCGCGGCGGGCGGGTTTGTAGCCGGCGATCCGCATTTTCTCCTCGACTTCGTCGACGATCGCGCCCACCTGCCGCTCGTTGGACGCCGACGCGATCACGAAAGAGTCGGTGATCACCAGCTGCCCCGACACGTCGATGACAACGACGTCGTCGGCCAGCTTCGAGGAGGCCGCCCTGGCCGCGATGGTGGCCATCTTGACGGCCTCGTCGGAAGCGGTCATGACGATTCGTCCTTGGCCGTCGCGGCCACCGGCCGGCGTGGAGGGAGGGCCAACCCCTGGTAGAGCCGCCGCTTGGACACGTATTGCACGACCCCGTCGGGCACCAGATACCAGATCGGCCGGTTCTGGGCGGCCCGGGCGCGGCAGTCGGTGGAGGAAATGGCAAGCGCGGGCACCTCGACGAGCGACAGGGCATCCGGCGGCAGGGTCTTGAACGCCTCGATGACGTGGTCACCGTCCAGTTCGTAGCCGGGCCGACTCACCCCGACGAAGCGCGCCATCGAGAACAGCTCCTCGACGTTCTGCCAGGACAGGATCGACTCCAGGGCATCGGCGCCGGTGATGAAGTACAGGTCGGTGCCCGGGTTGAGCGCCTGCAGATCGTGCAGCGTGTCGCGGGTGTAGGTGGGGCCGGCGCGGTCGATGTCGACCCGGCTCACGGTGAAGCGCGGGTTGCTCGCGGTCGCGATGACGGTCATCAGGTAGCGGTCCTCCGCCGCGGTGACGTAGCGGCCCTGTTTCTGCCACGGCTGCCCCGTCGGCACGAACACGACCTCATCGAGGTCGAACAGGTCGGCCACCTCGCTGGCAGCGACAAGGTGGCCGTTGTGGACGGGATCGAACGTCCCACCCATCACGCCCAGTCGCTTCCTGGCTGCCGACGCCATGCTTGGCCACCTTACTTGAGCGTCAGCGCGGCTCAGACGGGCAACAGCTGGTCGATCACCGCCGCGAGCTGGCCGGCCGAGCGGCATTCGTGCATCGTGATCACGTCCTGGTAGCGCGGCACCGCGGAGTCGCCGCTGCCCCACAGGTGGCGCGGTTCGGGGTTGAGCCAATGCGCGTGGCGGCTCTCGGTCACCATCCGCTGCAGCATGTCCACGGCGGGGTTGCGGTAGTTGTTGCGGCCGTCGCCGAGCACCAGCAGCGAACTGCGGGGCGAGAGCACCTCCGGGAATTTCTCCGTGAACGAGGCGAACGCGTTGCCGTAGTCGCTGTGCCCGTCGCGGGTGTACACGCCCGCCTCACGGGTGATGCGCTGCACGGCCAGCGCCAGGTCGGCCTCCGGGCCGAACAGGTCGGTGACCTCGTCCGTGGTGTCGATGAACGCGAAGACCCGAACGCGGGAGAACTGCTGACGCAGCGCATGCACGAGCAGCAGCGTGAAGTGGCTGAACCCGGCGACCGAGCCGGACACGTCGCACAGCACCACCAGCTCGGGGCGGGCCGGCCGCGGCTTGCGCAGCACGACGTCGATCGGCACGCCACCGGTGCTCATCGACTTGCGCAGCGTCTTGCGCAGATCGATCTCGCCGGCGCGGGACCGGCGCCGGCGCGCCGCCAGCCGGGTGGCCAGCCTGCGGGCCAGCGGTGCGACGACGCGCCGCATCTGACGCAGCTGGTCGGCCGACGCCCGCAGGAATTCGACATTCTCCGACAGCTGTGGGATCCCGTACATCGTGACGTGCTCGCGGCCGAGCTGCTCGGCGGTGCGCCGCTTCGTCTCGGCTTCGACCATCTTGCGAATTTGCGAGATACGTTGTACGGCAATCGCCTTCGCGATTTGTTCCTGAGTGGGGGTCGGTTCGTCGCCGTAGGGCGCCAGCAGGCCGGCGAGCAGCCTGCCTTCCAGCCGGTCCAGCGCCATCGCCTTGAGCGCCTGATACGACGAGTACGACGGGCCGCGGCTGGAGGTGTAGCGGCCGTAGGCCTCGACGATATGGGCCACCAGCGATTCCAGTCGTTCGTCACGGTCGCCGTTGCGGTCGTCGTCTTTGAGCAGCGCGACCAGCATCGCCCGAAGCGCTTCGAGGTCGGCCGGCGGCTCGTGGCCGCCCTCGTCGTCGGTGAACTCGACCGTGCGCGAACCGAGCGCCGCGGGGAACCACAGGTCGAACATCGCATCGTAGGTGTCGCGGTGGTCGGGGCGGCGCAGCACCGCGCACGCAATACCCTCGCGCAAGACCTCCCGGTCGGCGAGGCCCAATGTCGTCATCACACGTCCGGCATCGACGGTTTCGGACGGGCCAACCGAAATCCCTTGCGCCCGAAGCGCTTCTACGAATCCGACCAGATGGCCCGGGATCCCGTGCGGGGCCAGTGGTTGCGGCGGTCGAGTCCGGCGGGCAGCCATCAGTTGAGCCTCAGCTCCCCAGCGGCACGGACGTGGTCGGATTGGTGTTTGAGCACGACGCCGAGCGTTTTGGCGATCGTCGCGTCGTCGATGGTGTCGAGGCCCAACGCCAGCAGGGTGCGGCCCCAGTCGATCGTCTCGGCGACCGACGGCAGCTTCTTGAGCTGCATGCCGCGCAGCACCCCGATGATGCGGACCAGTTCGTCGGCCAGGTGCTCTGGAAGTTCGGGCACGCGTGACAACAGGATCCGGCGTTCGAGGTCGGGGTCGGGGAAGTCGATGTGCAGGAACAGGCAGCGACGCTTGAGCGCCTCCGAGAGCTCACGGGTCGCGTTGGAGGTCAGCACCACGAACGGCGCGCGGTCGGCGACGATGGTGCCCAGTTCCGGCACCGTGACCGCGAAGTCGGACAGCACCTCCAGCAGCAGGCCCTCGATCTCGATGTCGGCCTTGTCGGTCTCGTCGACCAGCAGCACGGTGGGCTCGCTGCGCCGGATGGCGGTCAGCAGCGGGCGCGACAGCAGGAACTCCTCGGAGAACACGTCGGTCTTGGTGTGTTCCCAGTCGCCGGAACCGGCCTGGATCCGCAGGATCTGCTTGGCGTGGTTCCACTCGTAGAGCGCGCGCGACTCGTCAACACCTTCGTAGCACTGCAGCCGCACCAGCCCGGAGCCGGTGGCCTGCGCGACGGCCCTGGCGAGCTCTGTCTTGCCGACGCCTGCCGGTCCTTCGACCAGCAGCGGCTTGCCGAGGCGGTCGGCGAGGAAAACCGCTGTCGCAGTGGCGGTATCGGGTAGATAGCCGGTCTCGGCGAGCCGGCGGGCCACATCGTCGATGTCGGCGAACAGCGGCGCCGGCCGTGCTGGGGTATTCACTGAGCTTGGTTCTCCTGTCAAGCCGGGCGGGTGTGGCCGTCTCCCCACACGATCCACTTGGTCGACGTCAACTCCGGCAGCCCCATCGGGCCACGGGCGTGCAGTTTCTGGGTGGAGATGCCGATTTCTGCGCCGAATCCGAACTGCTCGCCGTCGGTGAAGGCGGTGGAAGCATTGACCATAACCGCTGCGGCGTCGACCCGCTCGCTGAACCGTTGGGCAGCAGCCAGATTGGTGGTGACGATGGCCTCGGTGTGGCCGGTGCCGTATTCGTTGATGTGGGCGATGGCCGCGTCGAGCCCGTCCACCACCGCCAATGCGATGTCCATCGAAAGGTACTCGCGGCGCAGGTCGGCTTCGCCGGGCTCGGTGTGCACGGTCACGCCCGCCGCTACCAGCGCTGCGGTCAGCCGCGGCACCGCCTGCCCGGCGATCGCGGCGTCGACCAGCAGCGTTTCCGCGGCATTGCAGACGCTGGGCCGTCGGGTCTTGGAGTTCAGCAGGATGCGTTCGGCGACGTCGAGGTCGGCTGCTTCGTGGACGTAGACGTGGCAGTTGCCGACGCCGGTCTCGATCGTGGGCACCGTGGCGTCGCGGACCACCGCGTCGATCAGCCCGGCTCCGCCGCGCGGGATCACGACGTCGACCAACCCGCGGGCCTGGATCAGGTACGTGACGCTGGCGCGATCGTGGCTGGGCAGCAGCTGGACCGCGTCGACGGGCAAGTTCTCGATGTCCAGACCCGCGCGCAGCGCCGCCACCAACGCGGCGTTGCACCGGGCCGCCGACGAACTGCCCCGCAGCAGGACCGCGTTTCCGGACTTGAGGGTCAACCCGAACGCGTCGACGGTCACGTTCGGCCGGCCCTCGTAGACCATGCCGACCACGCCGATGGGGACGCGCTGCTGACGCAACACCAGGCCGTTGGGCAGCGTACGCCCGCGCAGCACGTCACCGATCGGGTCCGGCAGGCCGGCGACCTGCCGCAAACCCGCGACGATCCCGTCGATGCGCCGCGAGTTCAGCATCAGCCGGTCGATCATCGCCTCCGACGTGCCTGCCGCTCGCGCCGCGGCCACATCCTCGGCGTTGGCGTCCAGGATCTCGCCCGAGTCGCGGAGCACGGTATCGGCGGCAGAATGCAGCGCGCGGTTCTTGTCGTCCATGCTCATCGCGGCCAAGGCGCGCGAGGCGACGCGGGCGCGCCGGGCGGCGTCATGCACCTGCTGGCGTAAGTCGGGGCGCGACGGCGCGTGCAGACTCATTACCCCAGCGTACGGGGGCTAACCTTGCGGGTGTGGCGCGGGTGTGCGTGGTCGGCAGCGTCAACATGGACTACACGTTCGCCGTCTCGGCGCTACCGCGGCCGGGTGAGACGGTGCTGGCCTCGGCGCTGGCCACCGCGCCGGGCGGCAAAGGAGCCAATCAGGCGATCGCTGCCGCGAGGGCCGGCGGGCAGGTCGACTTTGTCGGTGCCGTCGGCAGCGACAGCGCGGGCGTGCAGTTGCTGGCACATCTTCGTGCCAACGGCGTGGGCGTCGACGGCGTGCAGGTGTTGCCCGGGCCGAGCGGAACCGCCGTGATCGTCGTGGACGCGCGGGCAGAGAACGCGATCGTCGTTGCGCCGGGTGCCAACGGGCATCTGACGATGGATTCCGCGGCCGCCCGCGCCGTCGTCGCCGAGTGCGACGTCCTGTTGCTGCAGTTGGAGATCCCGATCGAGACGGCGGTCGCCGCCTCGCGGGAGGCGCGGGCGGCCAATGCGACGGTCGTCGTCAACGCCTCCCCGGTGCCTGATGCTCTTCGCGCAAGCGGCTCATCGGTGCCTGATGCTCCAGGGCTGGCGGAGCTTGCCGCGCTGGCCGACGTGGTCGTGGTCAACCAGGCCGAGGCGCCGCACTGGCGGTGGCCGGTTGAGCACCTGGTCGTCACCCACGGCGCAGACGGGGCGGCGTACCGGGGCGCGGACGGAAAGTTCACGATCCCGGCGCCGGCGGTCGAGGCGGTCGACACGACGGGCGCGGGCGACGTGTTCGCGGGTGTGCTCGCCGCGGGCTGGCGCGACGATCGTGGGCACGCGCTGCGGCGGGCGTGCGCCGCCGGTGCCTTGGCGACGCTCATCCCCGGCGCGGGCGACTGCGCACCGCGGGGCGAAGCAATCGAGGACGTGCTGCAGGGGTGAGCGATCAGCTCGCCTCTTGGTCGTCGTCGCTGTCTTGGAGGAGTTCTTCGGGGTGATGGAAGGTGTTGGTGCGGGGCTGGCCGTGGTGGGGGTACCTCCCGCTTGCGGGGGCGTGGGGTGGGGGGATCCTCCGTCGCCGCGTTTTCGGGTGGTCCAGCCGCTGTCTTTGATGAGCCGATGATGGGGTGGACAGGCGAAGGTCAGGTCGTCGATGTCGGTGCGATGGGTTTGGGACCATTCCTGGACGTGGTGGACCTGGCAGCGGTAGCCGGGCACGTCACCGCCCGGCGCCGAGCAGCCGCGGTCGGTGGCGTGCAGCACCAGGCGCTGCTCGGTGCTGGCCAGGCGGTTGGTGTGCCCGAGCCAGCGCGGCCGGCGGGCGGCGTCGAACAGGGTCAGGTAGTGGTGGGCGTGGCGGGCCCGGCGGATCACGTCGCGCATCGGCAGCACCGTGCCGCCGCCGGTGATTGCGGTGCCGGTGCGGGCCTGCAGGTCGGGCAGGCGGGCGGTGACGATGATGCTGACCGGCAGGCCGTGGTGGCGGCCCAGCTGCCCGGAGGCGAGCATGGCGCGGATCACCGCGTTCGCTGCCTGCCGCGGCGTGCTGGCCTGCGCAGAGCCGGGTTCCCATCACCGGCTACCGGTGTCGGTCATCGTCGTCAAACAAACAGGTGCGTGTAAATCGCCAGCGTCGTGGTGACCTTCGCGTGTCCCATGAACCGGGAGATCGCCGCTCAGCGCGGCCAGTAGGCGGTCATCGGATACTGCGCGGCGACCCGACCGTCCGCCATTCGGATAGTCAACTGGTCGGGCCGGATCTCATATCGAGTTTTGTCGAGCGGGTTTTGCACGTCGAAGCCGACCGAATCGCGCACCGCATTGTCGAGGTCGGCAGGGGCGCCGTCGCTGAAGCGAACAGCCCGGTAGTAGAAGGCGCCGGGCCCGGTCTGACACACCACCAGCACGGACTGCGTCGTGACGCCCATCGCCGCGGCGCGATTTCCCAGGTCGCAGCGGGCACTGGAAGGGGGCAGGAAGCCCTGCGCGTCGGTCCCAGGAAAGGGCCCAGGCCCAACCGGGGTCGGCGCGGGCGAGTTGGTGGTGGGCGAGGTGGGGGTGGGAGAAGTGGTGGTGGGAGAAGTGGTCGTGATAGTCGATGGCTCGGGTTTAGGGTGCTGCCAGGGCAACTGGCCCATTACGCCGAGAAGCGCGGTGATCGCGCCGATGACGGCAGCAATCCCAGTGAGGATCGCGGGTAGCGTTTGCCACCAATGCGGCTCCGTTGGGTCCTCAGCCATCTCCACCCCGTCGCTGATCCCTGTGCCCCTACATGATGCCGCGGAGGAGGGCCCTTTGGGGCCGGATTCAGCCCCGGTCCATGAACGTCAGCGTGGTTGTGCTCAGGGACCCAGCTATGCCATATATAGCATCCGGCGTTCAGCACGCGTGGTGGTTGCGCTGCGCGCTGCTGCGGGTGTCCTGCTGGCGGGCCTGCTCGGCGGGCTCGCCGTCCACGACGGCGGTCTGATCGGCGGGGTCACACATGCCGGGGGCGGCCCACTTGGCCAGCACCGCCTCCAGCCCGGCGCGCAGCTCGGCGGTCAGCCAGCCCGAGATCGCCGACATCCCGTCGGGGTTCTGGGCGCCGATGAGGATCCCGCGGCGCCGGGCCCGATCCTGGTCGCTGAACCCCCCGTCGGGGTTGATCAGCTGGGCCAGCACCGCGCCGGCCCGCCTGACCTGCTCGGGGCGAAACTGGGTGCTCAGCTCGGCCAGCGT
>NZ_DATFYW010000218.1:0-27390 GCF_035314905.1 Mycobacterium sp. | reverse complement strand
GTCGGTCACGTCGGCGGCGGGCAGCCCGGGGAACATCGCGGCCAGCCCCGCCCCCAGCCGGCTGGGGCCAAACCGGTTGTAGCTGTAGAGGTCGTCGTAGAACAGCTGCTCGCGGGTCACACACATGGCGTGGGCGTGGTTGTCGAACACCACGAACGTCACCGGCAGCCGATACTGCAGCGCGGTGTGCACCTCCATGCCGTGCATGTAAAACGCGCCGTCCCCGGCGATCACCACGGTGCGCCGGCCCCGGGCGAACGCCAGGCCCAGCCCCGCGCCGAAGCTATAGCCCATCCCGCCCATGCCCAGCGCCACCACGAACCGGCCGCCGCGGCGCACCGGCAGATGATGAATCGCCGCCGCCCCGGTGTTGCCGGCATCGACCACGATGTCCACCCCGTCGGGCAGCGCCTGATCCAGCGCCGCCATCGCGTCCCGGTAGCGCACCCCCGGCCCGTCGCACGCCGGCGGGACCAGCTCGCCACGCGGCACCCGATCAGGCACCCGCACCCCGATCGGCCGGCCCGCCCCCGACAGCGCCAACACCAACAACATCAACGAGCCGCGCAGATCCTCGGTGTGCACATGCGTGCACGCCAGATACGGCGCCGCCGACCCGATCGACACCACCCGCACACCGGCCAGCGCCTCATCCAGCCCGGCGCGCGCGGTCACCGACAACCGGGTGCCCACCACCAGACACACCGCGCTGCCCCGGATCGCCTCAGCCACCCCCGGATGACCCATCACCCCGCTCACCCCCAACGCCGACGACGACCCCAACCCCGGGATCCCGGCAACATCCTTGGCGTCGGGCACCGTGGCCACCCGCGCCCGCAACACCGCCCGCACCGCCTCCAACTCGGCGCGCGCATCGTCACGGGCCACCTGCTCACCGGCGATGATCGTGACCGGCCCCACCGCCCGGCGCAGCGCCTGCGCGACCGGATAGGGATCCCCCAACTGCCGCCGCGGCCGGTCCACCCCGCCCCCGTTGACACCGACCCGGCCCTGCTGCACATCCTTGGGCAACAACAACACCGCCGGCCCCCCGCTGCGCGCCGCCGCGATCGCCCGCGGCAGCGCCGCCACAATCCCCCCCGGCGTCGTCACCCGCTCGCAATACCGCGACACCGCCGAAAACAACGCCTCCCCGTCCAGCGACCCGTTACACCCGCTGGTGTCCTGAAAGCTGCCCCGCCCGTCCAGCATCGTCGGCGCCTGCCCGACCAGCGCCAGCACCGGCACCCGGCTGGCCAGCGACTCCCCCAACCCCGGAACCAGATTCAAACAACCCCCGCCCGAGGTCGCCGCCACCACACCCAAACCCGCCCCGCTGCGGCTATACCCATCAGCCATCGCCGCCGCCGAAAACTCATGCTTGGCCAGCACCGCGGCCACCCCACCGTGAAAATGCGCCGCATCGTAGAGATCCTCGATGTTGGCCCCATCCACCCCGAACACATGCCCCACCCCGATAGCGGCAAGATGCTCGACGATGTGATCGACCACCCGGTGCTGTCTCGTCATTTGCTCACCTGCCCCTTCCGCTGCAAGTGACACGACCGGCGTGTTACTTCGGTTCACCGGCATCAGGTGTGGCGCCCGTCGCCCACCGGAAGGTCATCGAAATGGCTTGGGCATCAATTAATTTCGACGCCGTGCTTACCCGTCGTGTCGGCGCTGGGCAGTGCAGAAACCAAACGACGCGTGTCAGAGGCTGCGCTGCAGCAGCACCTCTCCGTTGTCGGCGGACACGACCTGCACCGCCGCAATCTGGTCGATCGGCATTGAAGTGCTGCCGCCCGGTGTTGCGGTGACTCCGGTCAAAGCGACCCAGGTCGCCAACTGAGCGCGGCTGCCGTCGCGGCCGATCACCACCATGGCCAGCTTGTCGCCGGCGGCGTCGTCGTCTTCATGGCCGGCGCTCTCGGGCCAGACGCCGTAGGTGCACGTCATGTCGATGCGGGTGCCCCATCCGTGGCTACTGAGGCTCACGCTCGAGTTCAGCCCGTTCGGCGTCACGCGCGTCATCGGCAGCGCCGTCGACTGCGCCTGAGCCGGCGGCGCGGGCGTCGGCATCGCGGGGTTGGACCGCAGGGCGACGAAGGCGCCGACTACCAGGACCATGGCCGCGGCGGCGGCCACCGTCCACGTCATCAGCCGAGACCGGCGCCGCCGATGGCTGACCTTCGCCAGCAGCGACGTCAGCAGCTGAGGCCGCAGCGGCGGCGTCGCACTCGGGGCGTGCGCACCCTCGTCGATCGCGGCGACATCGTCGCGGCTGATCTGAGACAGCAACGCGGGCATCCCGCTGAGTTCTGCCACCGCCTCGCGGCACGATGGACACGAGTTCAGGTGCGCTTCGTACTCGCGCCGCTCCACGCCCGACAGGGAGCCCAGCACATAGGCGGCATCCCAGAGCGCGTACTCGTCGTGGTCTCCCACGGATGACAACCCCCCTCGGAATGGCGCGGCGGATCCACCGAACTGGGTCATCGCGTCACCCCCATCTCTTGCAGTGTGAGTCGCAGTGCGCGAACTGCGTAGTGAAGCCTGGACTTGACGGTGCCTTCGGCGATGTCGAGATCCGCCGCGATCTGGGCGGTTGACCAGCCCAGATAGTAGGAGCGGCGGATCACCGCCCGATGCTCGCCAGACAATTGCGCGATCGCATCGCCGATCAGCAGCCGGTCGAGCGCGGAGTCGACTTCGTCCGGGCCGGACCGCTCCGGGGTGCCGTACCCGTCGAGGGTCCCGACCTCATTGCGGAAGCGCGCGCCGCGGCGTTCGTCGATGATCATGTTGCGGGCGACGGTGAACAGCCATGCCCGTGCCGAGCGCTCGCTGTCGTCGGCGACCTCCGGGTGCTGCCAGGCGCGCAGGAGCGTCTCCTGAACTACGTCCTCGGCGCGTGCCTGATCGCCCGTCAGCCGTAGGGCGTACCGCCACAGCGCCGCGGCATGCTCGTCGTAGAGCACGCGCATGAGTTCAGCCTCCTGCGCTGCCTGATCGCCGATGCTCGGTACCGGATTCTTCATCACCGACCTCCCGGTGGTGATACGGGTTGACCACTCAGTTAGTTCACAGGGCCCGTCCGATTCATTGGGCAGTGCGGCCGTGGGGACTGGCGAGCAACGTCAGGATACGCGGTTCGTCCTCCGTCACCGCAACACTGTGCTCCCAGTGTGCCGCGCGAGACCCATCAGCAGTAGCCACAGTCCACCGGTCGTCGAGGACGACGGTCTTTGTGGAGCCGAGGGTGAGCATCGGCTCGATTGCCAGGACCGAGCCCGGCGCCAGGAAGGGGCCATGCCCGGGAGGGCCCTCATTTGGCAGGAACGGGTCCATGTGCATCTGCCTGCCGATCCCGTGACCGCCGTAGCCTTCGACGATGCCGAATGCGCGGCCGTATCGCCGCTCGGCGCCGCGCGTGGCCTGTTCGATCGCGTGCGAGACGTCGGTGAGCCGGTTGCCGGGCCGCATCGCGGCAATCCCGGCCTCCATCGCTTCCCTGGTCACCTGCGAGAGCGCCTCGTCCATCGGTATCAACGCGCCGACGCCGAACGTGATCGCGGAGTCGCCGTGCCAGCCGTCGACGATCGCGCCGCAGTCAATCGACACCAGGTCGCCCGGCGCCAGGATTTCGGATGCCGACGGGATGCCGTGCACCACCCGGTCGTTGACCGACGAGCAGATCGTCGCCGGATAGCCGTGGTAGCCCAGAAACGACGGGATTCCCCCGCCCTCGCGGATCACCGATTCGGCGATCTCATCGAGGGTCAGAGTCGACACGCCGGGCGCGGCCGCCTGGCGCACCGCGTGGAGCGTGACAGCCACCAGCGCTCCGGCGGCCGCCATCGCGTCCAGTTCACCGGCGCTGCGCTGCGCGACCACTTTGCGATTTCGCAGCCCCGGCAGGATGATCACGCTAGCGGCCCAGGGCCGCGACGGCGCGCGCGAAGACTTCGTCCTGGCTTCCGACGGCGTCGACCGGCTTGAGTACGTTGCTGTAATACTCCAGCAGCGGCGCGGTCTCGTCGCGGTAGACGTTCATCCGGTTGTGGATGACATCGTCGGTGTCGTCGGCGCGCCCGCGGTCCTTGAGCCGCTTGAGCAGCTCCTCCTCGCACACCTGGAACTCCAGCACCGCGTCGATTGTCGTGTTGCGGGCTTCGAGCATGCGCTGGAGCGCCTTGGCCTGGTCGACCGAACGCGGGTAGCCGTCGAGGATGAAGCCGTCGGCTGCGTCGGGCTGGCCGATCCGGTCCTCGACCAGCTTGTTGGTCAGATCCGACGGCACCAGGTCGCCGGCATCAAGGTACCGCTTGGCCTCGAGGCCCAGCGCCGTGCTGTCCTTGATGTTCTGCCGGAACAGCTCGCCGGTGGAGATCTGCGGGATCCCGAGCTTCTCGGCGAGCTTCACCGCCTGCGTGCCCTTACCGGCGCCAGGCGGGCCGAGCAAGACAACTCTCACTTCAGGAACCCTTCATAGTTGCGCTGCATGAGCTGGCTTTCGATCTGTTTGACCGTATCCAAACCAACCCCGATCATGATCAGAACCGCTGTGCCGCCGAACGGCAAGTTCTGGACGCCGCCGGCATTGCCGATGTCGAGGAAGAGATTAGGCAACACGGCGATCACTCCGAGGTAGATCGAGCCGGGAAGAGTGATCCGGTTCAGCACATACCGCAGGTAGTCGGCGGTGGGCCTCCCGGGCCGGATACCCGGGATGAAGCCGCCGAACTTCTTCATCTCGTCTGCACGTTCGTCCGGGTTGAACGTGATCGACACGTAGAAGTAGGTGAAGAAGATGATCAGTCCGAAATAGATCCCGATGTAGACCCAGTTACTCGGGTCCGACAGGTAATTGCCGACGAACTTGTCCCACCAGCTGTTGCCCGGTGTGGAGCTTCCGCTGCGCACCAGCTGGGTGATCAGGTGCGGGATGTAGATCAGCGACGACGCGAAGATGACCGGGATGACGCCTGCCTGGTTCACCTTCAGCGGCAGGTAGGTCGACGTGCCGCCGTACATGCGCCGCCCGACCATCCGCTTGGCGTACTGAACGGGGATGCGTCGCTGACCCTGTTCGACGAAGACCACGCCGACGATGATGATCAGCGCCGCGACGCAGACCGCGGCGAATACCAGGGGGCCGCGGGTATCCAGGATGTTCCTGCCCTCGCCGGGGATGCGGGCGGCGATACCGGCGAAGATCAGCAGCGACATGCCGTTGCCGATGCCCCGCTCCGTGACGAGTTCGCCCATCCACATCACCAGCGCCGCGCCGGCGGTCATCACCAGCACGATGACGACAAGAGTGAAGATCGACTGGTCGGCGATGATGTCCAGGTTGCAGCCCTGCAGCAGGCCACCGTTGGCCGCCAGGGCGACGATGCTGGTGGCCTGCAGGATGGCCAGCGCGACGGCCAGGTATCGGGTGTACTGGGTCATCTTGGCCTGACCCGACTGGCCTTCCTTGCGCAGCTGCTCGAATCGCGGGATCACCACGGTCAGCAGTTGCACGATGATGCTGGCGGTGATGTAGGGCATGACCCCCACGGCGAACACCGTGAGCTTCAGCAACGCCCCACCGGAGAACAGGTTGATCAGCGAGTAGATCTGCCCCGCTTGCCCCCCGCTGACCTGATCGATGCACTTGTGCACGTTGCCGTAGTTGACGCCGGGAGAAGGCAGCGAGGCGCCGACCCGGTACAGGATGACGATCCCGAGCGTGAACAGGATCTTGCGTCGCAGGTCGGCTGTCCGCAGCGATGAGATGAAAGCCGAGAGCACTCTTCCTCCTGCGCAGCCGAGATCTCATCCGCGGCGTGCCAAATCGGCTGGTCTGAACCAGCGTCGGGTTGGTCCGTGTCGCGCCGACCCGCCGCAGGTCGCGCGGCGCAAGTCAGGCGTTGAACAGTCTACGAGAGTAACAGCTGTGCCCCGCGGGCCGGGGGAACTGCCCGCTCGCTCGCGGGGGACTCAACGTGTGCGGCGTACAGTCTGAGTTGGCTCGTTACATCGACTAAGTATCGGGTGAGGCAGTGTTCCGATCTCGGGATGAACACGGCGGGTGAAAGGGTCGCAATGACGCGTACAGACCACGACAGCTGGGACCTCGCCTCCAGTGTGGGGGCCACGGCGACGATGGTGGCCGCGTCCCGCGCGCTGGCATCGCGCGAGCCGAACCCGCTGATCAGCGATCCGTACGCCCAACCACTGGTGGAGGCGGTTGGCATCGACGCGTTGACGCGCCTGGCACGCGGCGAGCTGGATCCGGCGGCGGTGCACGACGACCCGAAGCGCGCGGCGCGGATGAGCGACCACATCGCGCTCAGGACCAAGTTTTTCGACGACTTCTTCCTCGAGGCGGCTGCGGCGGGGATTCGTCAGGCGGTGATCCTTGCGTCCGGGCTTGACGCACGCGCCTATCGGCTCGCCTGGCCGGCAGGCACCACTGTCTACGAGATCGACCAGCCGCAGGTCATCGAATTCAAGACCCGGACGCTGGCTCGTCTTGGTGCCGAGCCGGCCGCGGACCGCCGGACCGTCGCCACCGACCTGCGCCACGACTGGCCGACGGCCCTCGGAGAGGCGGGGTTCGACCCCGAGCGGGCGAGCGCGTGGAGCGCCGAGGGGCTCCTCGGCTATCTGCCAGCCGAGGCCCAGGACCGGTTGCTCGACAATGTCACCGCGCTGTCTGCCGAAGGCAGCCGGTTCGCCACCGAAACAGTGGTCGACATGAACAAGCGCGACGAGAACGAGATCAGGGAGCGGATGCAACGGATCTCGGCGCGGTGGCGCGACCACGGCTTCGATTTGGACATGACGAGCCTGATGTACTTCGGCGACCGCAACGAGGCGGCGGCGTACCTCAGCACCCACGGCTGGGAGACGGTCGGCGCCAGCAGCAAAGAGCTGGTGAAAAGATACGGCCTGGAACCGCTCGACGACGACACGTTGCCGTTCGGGGACATCGTCTACATCAGCGCCACACTCAGATAAAGGGAACACGATGGTGCGAACCGAAGACGACAGTTGGGACTTGGCGTCGAGTGTCGGCGCGACGGCGACGATGGTCGCCGCCGCCCGTGCGCTGGCGACCAGGGAGCCCGAGCCGCTGATCCACGACCCGTTCGCCGAGCCACTGGTCAAGGCGGTCGGCATCGAGTTTTTCTGCCGCCTGGTCGAAGGCGAGCTCACCGCGTCCGACATCGACGATGACGCCGAGTTCAACATCCAGCGGCTGGTCCACATGATGGCCGTGCGCACGCGCTTCTTCGACGACTTCTTCACCGATGCCGGCGGGGCGGGTATCCGGCAGGCAGTGATCCTGGCCGCCGGGCTGGATTCGCGTCCGTATCGGCTGAACTGGCCCGACGGCACCGCCGTCTACGAAGTGGATATGCCCGACGTGATCGAGTTCAAGACCAGAACGCTGGCCGGCCTGGGCGCGGAGCCGACCGCGCAACGCCGCACCGTGGCGGTCGACCTCCGCGAGGATTGGCCGGCTGCCCTGCGGCGCTGCGGATTCGACGAGGCAGCCCCGACCGCCTGGAGCGCCGAGGGCTTGCTGATGTATCTGCCACCCGACGCTCAGGACCGGCTGTTCGACAACATCACCGCACTCAGCGCACCGGGCAGCCGGCTCGCCACCGAGTACCACCCCGACCCGACCGCACTGATCAGTCCCCGCGTGACGTCGATGACCAGCAAGTGGGGCGAGCACGGGTTCGACGTCGACCTGCAGCAGCTCTGGTACACCGGCGAGCGAAACCATGTCGTGGATTACCTGACCGGCCACGGATGGCAGGTGTCTGCGCAGACCCGCGCCGACCTGTTCGCGGCCGCCGGCCTTCCGCTTCCCGACGGTGAGCTGGGCGCGCCGTTGCGCAACTCGATCGCCGTGAACGCCACCAAGAATTAACGCGACCAGAAAGCCGCGACCAAGAAGCAAAGGATCAAGATGGCCCGGACCGACAACGACACTTGGGATTTGGCGTCCAGCGTGGGCGCGACCGCGACGATGGTGGCCACCCAACGCGCGCTGGCTTCCCGCGAAAAGCTGATCGACGATCCGTTCGCGGAACCGCTGGTCCGCGCGGTCGGCGTCGACTTCTTCACCCGGCTGGTCGACGGGAAGGTCGATCTCGCCGACGTGGATCCGGAATTCAACATGCGCCGCGCAGCCGAGGGAATGGCCGTTCGCACCCGTTTCTTCGACCGGCTGTTCACCGACGCCGCCGCGGCGGGCGTGCGGCAGGCCGTGATCCTGGCCTCGGGGCTGGACGCGCGCGCCTATCGGCTGCCGTGGCCGACCGGAACCGTGGTCTACGAGATCGACCAGCCCGACGTGATCGAGTTCAAGACCAAGACGCTGGCCGGTCTGGGCGCCGAGCCGACCGCCGAGCGTCGGAGTGTTGCGATCGACTTGCGCGATGATTGGCCGAAGGCATTGCTGGACAGCGGCTTTGACCGAACACAGCCGACCGCATGGAGCGCGGAGGGGCTGCTGATCTACCTGCCGCCCCAGGCTCAGGACAAATTGTTCGACAACATCACCGCACTCAGCGCACCGGGAAGTCGGGTGGCCACCGAGCACGTGCCCGACGTTGCCGTCTTCTCCGACGAGCGGTCGCAACGCATTTCGGAACGTCTGAAGCGCTACGGGCACGACATCGAGATGGCCGACCTGGTCTACCACGGCGAGCGCAGCCACGTCATCGAATACCTGGCATCCCACGGTTGGGACGTCTCGACGCAGACGATGGAGGAGGCTTACGCAGCCAACGGCTTTGAGTTCCCCGACGACGAAGCCACCGCCTTGTTCGCCGGCCTGAGCTATGTCAGCGCGGTGCTGAAGTAGCCGCTCAGAACCGATAGTCGCCCAGTAACAGCGAGGTCGACCCGTCCAACGCCGCCGTGGCGGTGTCGAGCGCGTGAGCCACTGACCGGCCGACGAGAGCGCCGACCGCCTCGGGGAGCGAAGCCGCCGCGGGCTGGGACGAGGGCCGTGGCCGTAGCAGTTCCATCAGCGACGATCCGGGGTAGCTGACGATGCGCACCTCTTCGTCTGTGTCCAGACCCGCCAGAATCTTCGCGCGGGTGATCGCGGCCCGCAGGCCCCCGAGCTCGTCGACCAGGCCGCGCTCGAGCGCGTCGGCTCCCGTCCAGACCCGTCCCCGCGCCACCGCGTCGACATCTCCGACGGACATGCCCCGCCCTTCGGCGACGCGCCGCACGAAGTCCTGGTAGAACAGGTCCGCCTCGGCCTCGACCTGCGCGTGCTGTTCGGGAGTAAAAGGTGCGTTCGTCGACCATGCGTCTGCGTTTGCATTGGTGCGCAACGCATCCGAGCCGACACCGAGACGCTCCTTGAGCCCCCGGGCCACCAGCTTGCCGGTCACCACGCCGATCGAGCCGGTGATCGTGCCCGGATTGGCGACGATCGCGTCCGCACCCATCGACACGTAGTAGCCGCCGGAAGCCGCTACCGCGCCCATCGAGACGACGACCGGCGTGCCGTCGTCGCGGGTCCGGGCGACCTCACGCCAGATGGTCTCCGACCCGGTGACCGATCCCCCGGGGCTGTCGACGCGCAGTACCACCGCGGCAACGGCGTCGTCGGCAGCCGCTTCGCGCAGTCCCGCGGCGATCGTGTCGCCGCCGGCGCTGGTGCTGCCCAGCGGCAGCGGCTGGGGGCCGCCTCGCCCGCTGACAATGGGTCCGGCCAGCGTGACGACCGCGATCGTCGGCCTGGCTTTGCGGCCCGGCAGGCGCGGAGTCGGAACGCCGGGACGGGACGAGGTGGCCCTGGCGTAGCGGGCGAGGTATAGCCGCGGCGGCTCGTAGCTCTCTGGCGAATGACCTTCAGCCCCGACGAGTTCAGCGATACGCGCATATGCCTCGTCGCGAAATCCGATCCGGTCGACGAGGCCTCCGCTGACAGCGTCGTCGCGAAGCAGCGGCGCCCGGTCGGCCAGCGCGTCCACCGACGCCGCGTCGAGGTGACGCGACTCGGCGACGGCCTGCCACACCTGACCGTGCAGGCTTTCCAGCAGCCGGGTGTCGGCCTCGCGGTGTGCGTCGGTATAGCTGTCTTGAGTGAAAAGGTTTGCCGCGGACTTGTATTCGCCGCGGGCGACGAACTGCGCTTCGACGCCTGCCTTGTCGAGCGCGCCGCGCAGAAACAACGCGTTCGTTGCGAAGCCGACCAGCCCGACCGTGCCCGACGGCTGCATCCACACCTCACCGAACGCCGACGCGAGGTAGTAGGAAAGCGTGCCGGGGTACGTCTCCGCCCACGCCAGGGATGGCTTGACCGCACTGAACGCGGCAATGGCCTCACGCAACTCCTGTATCGGGCCGGCGGCCGCCGCCGGGATCTGAATCCGGGCGATCAGCCCCGCCACCCGGGGGTCGTCGGCGGCACGGTGGATGGCGGCAACGGCGTCGCGCAGGATCAGGTGCCGGCCGCCGCCCGAGATGATCGCGAACGGGTCGAAGCCGCCGGTTTCCGGCGGGGCCGACAACAGGTCGAGCTCGAGCACGCAGCCGTTCGGCACGCCATGGTGGCGTGCGGTGTCGACGCGGCGCACCAGCGCACGCACGTCGTCGAAGCCCGGGATGCCGGGCGAGAAAGCGAACATGCTTGCGAGCCTACCGATGGCCGGTGACTCCTGCGTCGGCCTACCGTGGTCTGGTGAGGTTTTCGATTTCCATCCCGCAACGTGACGTGGACGGCTTCGACAGCGATGGCGTGCGCTCCTACCTGGCCCGTGCCGAGCAGCTCGGCTTCGACGGGGGCTGGGTCCTTGAACAAGTCGTCGGCCCGGCGCCCTTGATCGCGCCGATGGAGCTACTGGCTTGGGCGGCGGCGTGCACCACTCGTCTACGTCTGGGGGTCGCGGTCATCATCTCGTCGTTGCACGACCCGCTGCAGCTCGCTTCGATCGCAACTGCGGTGGACCGCCTCAGCCACGGGCGGCTTGACTTCGGCGTGGCGCCGGGCGGCGGCTTCCGGCCGTTCCGGGCCTTCGGGGTGGAGAAGGCTACCTTCATCGCGAGCTTCACCGAAGGCCTTCAGCTGATGAAGGCGGCCTGGTCCGACGAGCCCGATGTGACGTTCCATGGCCGATTCCGTGATGTCGAGAACCTTCTGATCCAGCCGAAACCGGTACAGCGTCCGCATCCGCCGATCTGGTTCGGTGGCAGCGCCCCGGCGGCGCTGGCCAGGGCCGAACGACTCGGCGATGCCTTCATGGGCGCGGGTTCTTCCACCAGCGCGAGTTTCGCCGAGGCGGTCCAGAAGCTGCGCCGTGCGCTGGAGGACCAGGGTAAAGACCCCGCCGGGTTCACGATCGGCAAGCGCGTGTACCTGATCGTCGATGACGACCGCGCCCGCGCGCGCGAACGCGTGCTCGCGGGGCTGCACCGGATCTACGGCCAGATGCCCGGCATCGAGGACGTGCCGCTATCGGGCACCCCTGCTGACCTGGTCCGTGGAGTTCGTGAGGTCATCGACGCAGGCGCCGCCACGGTCCTGCTTAATCCGGTCGGCGAGAACGTGGCCGAAGACCGCGAGCAGATGGAACGGCTTGCCGCCGAGGTGATCCCGCAGTTGCAGTGAGGATCAGCTACCTCGCGCAAGCTCCGTGACCGAACCGCCTGCCGCGGTGATCTTCTCGCGTGCGCTGCCACTGAACTTGTGGGCGGTGACGTTGACCTTGGCGGTCAGCTTGCCGTCCCCGAGCACCTTCACCAAAGTGTTCTTGCGGACCGCACCCTTGGCCACCAGGCTGTCGACGCTGACGTCGCCGCCGTCGGGGAACAGCCGGTTGATGTCGCCGACGTTGACGACGGCGTACTCGGTGCGGAACCGGTTGCGGAATCCCTTCAGCTTGGGCAGCCGCATGTGGATCGGCATCTGGCCACCCTCGAAGGTCACCGGCACGCTCTTGCGCGCCTTGGTGCCCTTGGTGCCGCGGCCGGCGGTCTTGCCCTTGGAACCCTCACCACGTCCCACACGGGTGCGTTTGGTCTTCGACCCGGGCGCCGGGCGCAGGTCGTGCAGTTTGATCGTCATTTCTTGCCGCCCTTCGCCTTCGGCGCCTGGCCGCCGGAACTGACCGGCTCGACCTCGACGAGGTGGTTCACCGCCGCGATCAGCCCGCGAACCTGCGGGCTGTCCTCGCGGACAACGGAATGCCGGATCCGGCGCAGGCCCAGCGTGCGCAGGCTCTCGCGCTGCTTCCACCGCGCGCCGATCGTGCTGCGTACTTGGGTGATCTTCAACTCCGCCATCGCTATGCCGTCCCTTCCCGTGGCGCAGAAGCGGCCAGCGAGGCGCTCTCCCTGCGGGCGCGGAGCATGCCGGCCGGGGCGACGTCCTCGATCGGCAGGCCGCGGCGCGCGGCAACTTCCTCGGGACGCTGCAGCAGCTTGAGTGCCGCCACGGTGGCGTGCACCACGTTGATTGCGTTGTCGCTGCCCAGAGACTTGGCCAGAATGTCGTGCACGCCCGCGCATTCCAGCACCGCACGGGCGGCGCCACCGGCGATCACACCGGTTCCGGGGCTGGCCGGACGCAGCAGCACCACGCCCGCTGCGGCCTCACCCTGCACGGGATGGGTGACCGTGCCGCCGATCAGCGGCACCCGGAAGAAGTTCTTGCGGGCTTCCTCCACGCCCTTGGCAATCGCGGCGGGCACTTCCTTCGCCTTGCCGTAGCCGACGCCGACCATGCCGTTGCCGTCGCCGACGATCACCAGCGCGGTGAAGCTGAACCGCCGACCACCCTTGACGACCTTCGACACGCGGTTGATCGCGACCACCCGCTCGAGGTAGTTCGTCTTGTCGCCGCTGTCCCGGCCGCGGCCGTCGCGCCGGCCTCGGCCCTCGCGGGCCTCGGTCCGGCCATCGGCCGTGCCGGATGTCGCGGGCCCACTACCCGATGTCGCCGACCCGGCGGCTCCGGCGGCGCCTGTCGCCTGTTCCGCCATCATGCAATCCTTCCGTTTTCCGTCATCAGAACTTCAGCCCGCTTTCCCGCGCGGCATCGGCCAGCGCTGCGATCCGACCGCCGTAGGTGTAGCCGCCGCGGTCGAACACCACCGTGCCGATGCCCGCGGCTTTCGCGCGCTCGGCGATCAGCTGACCGACCCGCACACTGTGGGCCTTCTTGTCACCCTCGACGGCGCGCACATCAGGTTCGATGGATGACGCGGCCGCCAGGGTGGTGCCGTTGAGGTCGTTGACCAGTTGCACGTGGATGTGTCGCGACGAGCGGTGCACCACCAGACGGGGCCGCTCGCCGGTGCCCGACACCTTCTTGCGCAACCGGGCGTGCCGGCGCGTCCGCGCGATGCGGCGGTCCGCAGAAGCGCTGTGCCGCAAGTGCGTCGAATTCGCCCGTGTCTTCTCTTGTGTCGCAGCCATGTCTACTTACCCGTCTTTCCGACCTTGCGGCGGATCTGCTCGCCTTCGTAGCGCACGCCCTTGCCCTTGTACGGGTCCGGGCGGCGCAACCGGCGGATGTTCGCCGAGATCTGGCCGACTCTTTGTTTGTCGATGCCCGAGACCGAGAACTTGGTCGGGGTCTCCACCGCGAACGTGATGCCCTCGGGTGCCTCGATCACGACCGGGTGGCTGAAGCCCAGCGAGAACTCCAGGTTGGAGCCGCGCAGTTGCACGCGGTAGCCGACGCCGAAGATCTCCATCTTGGTGGTGTAGCCCTGCGTCACACCGGTCACCAGGTTCGACACGAGAGTGCGGGACAGCCCGTGCAACGAGCGGTTGCGTCGTTCGTCGTCGGGCCGGCTGACCACGATCGCGCCGTCGTCGTTGCGTGACACGCTGATCGGCTGGGCCACATCCAACGCCAGGGTGCCCTTGGGGCCCTTCACGGAGACGTTCTGCCCGTCGATCGTCACGTCGACCCCCGCGGGTACCGGGACCGGCTGCTTTCCAATACGCGACATGTCTGCTTCTCCTCACCACACGTAAGCGAGGACTTCGCCGCCCACGCCTTGTCTGGCCGCCTGGCGGTCGGTGAGCAGACCCGACGACGTGGAGATGATCGCCACGCCCAGGCCGCCGAGCACCCGCGGCAGGCTGGTGGACTTCGCGTATACCCGCAGTCCCGGCTTGGACACCCGGCGCAGGCCCGCGATGCTGCGTTCACGGCTCGGGCTGTACTTCAACTGCACGATGAGCTTCTTGCCGACGCGCGCATCCTCGACGTGGTAGTCGGCGATGTAGCCCTCCGACTTGAGGATCTCGGCGATGTTGGCCTTGATCTTGCTGTGCGGCAGTTCCACCTCGTCGTGGAACGCCGAATTGGCGTTGCGCAGACGTGTCAGGAAGTCTGCGATCGGGTCCGTCATCGTCATGACAGCGGTGTCACCTTCCTCGCGGTGGTTCCCACGGCTAGGGCCTTCCGCGCACCTTTCTCTTCGGGGCTATCGGGGTCTCGCAATTACCAGCTGCTCTTCTGAACGATTACCAGCTGCTCTTCTGCACGCCGGGCAGCTCGCCCGCGTGCGCCATCTCGCGCAGGCAGATCCGGCACAGGCCGAACTTGCGGTACACCGCGTGCGGGCGGCCGCACTTGCTGCACCGGGTGTAGGCGCGCACCTTGAACTTCGGCTTGCGCTGCGCCTTGATGATCAGGGCCTTCTTTGCCATGTCTTCAGTTCTCCTTGAACGGGAAGCCGAGTTGCCGCAACAGCGCTCGCCCTTCGTCATCGGTCGTGGCCGAGGTGACGACGGTGATGTCCATGCCCCGCGGCCGATCGATCGAGTCCACGTCGATCTCGTGGAAAACCGACTGCTCGGTCAACCCGAACGTGTAGTTCCCCGCGCCGTCGAATTGCTTGGGCGACAACCCCCGGAAGTCACGGATACGAGGCAGCGCGATCGAGATCAACCGGTCGAGGAACTCCCACATCCGGTCGCCGCGCAACGTCACCCGCGCACCGATCGGCATGCCCTCACGCAGCTTGAACTGGGCGATCGACTTGCGGGCCCGCCGCACCTCCGGCTTCTGACCGGTGATCGCGGCAAGGTCGTTGACGGCGCCGTTGATCAGCTTCGCGTCGCGGGCGGCGTCGCCGACGCCCATGTTGACGACGACTTTGACCACACCCGGGATCTGCATCACGTTGGCGTAGCCGAACTGCGACTGCAGCGAATCGCGGATCTCGTTGCGGTAGCGGAGCTTGAGCCGGGGCTGAACTTTTTCTGCGACTTTTTCTGCGGTAGTCATCAAATGTCCTTGCCGTTGCGGCGGGAAATGCGGACCTTCTTGCCGGTCTGTTCATCGATGCGGTATCCGACGCGGGCCGGCTTGCCGTCGGAGTCGACGATCATCACGTTCGACACGTGGATCGGCGCCTCCTGCGTGACGATGCCGCCGGACTGCGCGCCGCGCTGGTTGGTCGAGATCGGCGTGTGCTTCTTGATCCGGTTGACGCCCTCGACCAGAACCTTGTTCCTGGCGGGGTAGGCCTTCAGGACCTTGCCCTTGGCGCCCTTGTCCTTACCGGAGATGACGAGCACGGTGTCGCCCTTGTGGATCTTCATCTACAGCACCTCCGGGGCCAGCGAAACGATCTTCATGAACCGCTTCTCACGGAGTTCGCGGCCGACGGGACCGAAGATGCGGGTTCCGCGCGGGTCGTTGTCGGGCCGCAGGATCACCGCGGCGTTTTCGTCGAACTTGATGTAACTGCCGTCCGGACGCCTGCGCTCCTTGGCGGTGCGCACCACGACGGCCTTGACCACATCACCGCGCTTTACGTTGCCGCCGGGGATGGCGTCTTTGACCGTCGCCACGATGACATCGCCGATGCCGGCGTAGCGCCGCGACGATCCACCGAGCACCCGGATGCACAGGATTTCCTTGGCGCCCGTGTTGTCGGCGACCTTCAGCCGCGATTCCTGCTGAATCACTACAAGCTCCTCGACGTGGTTCACGTGCGCACGCCAGATACTGCGACGTGCGCGGTCTTTGTCGTCTAAGGGCACGCAGGGCCGACGGCGTCAAACAGCGCTGCCGGCCGAGGTCTGCCCAAGACAACCCCTAGATTCTAGGCGAAGACCTGCCCAGAGCCAAATCTGCGCTGGTCACGCACTTGGGAGGCTACCGATCGGCGACGCAGCGGAACCCGATGTGGGTGGTGGCGCTGTCCTGAGACTGCGGTGACCGCGCCGCCGCGCGGTAGCGGTGGCAGTACTCGGGTGCGCACAGGTGGGAGCCGCCCTTGAGCGTCTGGCTCACCGCCGGATCGGCCGGCTCGATCGGCGCGCAGCACGGCGACGGCTGCGCCTCCCCTGTCCGGTGGTGTGCGGAGAACCGCGTCGCCGTCCACTCCCAGACGTTGCCGATCATGTCGACGAGGCCGAAGCGGTTGGGCGGAAAGGTCCCGACCGGTGAGGTGCCGAACCAGCCGAGCGCGCCGTCGTTGCGGTACGGGAAGCGGCCCTGCCACGTGTTGGCCATCAGGCGCCCGTCGGGGCCGGCCTCGTCGCCCCACGGATACACGGTGGTGGAGCCGGCTTTGGCGGCGTACTCCCATTCGGCCTCCGTCGGCAACCGCCGGCCGGCCCAGCGCGCGTACGCCAGCGCGTCGGGGTAAGCGATCTGCACGACAGGATGGTCCTGCCTGGCGTCGACGTCGCTGCCCGGGCCGAACGGATGCCGCCAGCTCGCGCCGGGCATCCAGTCCCACCACTGGCGCCAGTTTCTCAGGTCGACCGGACCGGCGGTGGGGCGGAACACCAGCGCCCCCGGCTGCAGGTCGGCCTCGGCGACGCCCGGGTACAGCGCGGGATCGAGCGGCTGCTCGGCGACCGTGACATAACGGGTCGCCGAGACGAATTCGGCGAACTGCGCGTTGGTCACCGGATGCCGCTCGATCGCGAAACCGCCGACCGTCACCGTGTGCACCGGCGCCTCTTCGGGATAGAAGCTCGTCGAGCCCATGCGGAACGATCCGCCTTGCACGTCGACGAGCTCGGTCAGCATGCGACCAGGGTAGGCGTGGCAGCCCGGTCAGTCCTTCGCGAAGGCCAGCGCCAGCTCCTTTTCCACATTCTGGTAGGGCTCGCCCGAGACGTCGACGACCACCTGCACGATCGTGCCACCGGTGAACGCGAACGGCGCCTTGTAGGAGCGCGACACCGCCGAACCGGTGTTACGCCCGATGCTCAGGCTCGCCCCGGCCAGCCCGAACGTGCCCGGATGGACCTTCACGTTGGGCAGCGACCCGACGACCTCGTCGTCGATGTGGAGCGTCGCCTCCCCAACCGGTGTGTGACTGCCCTCCACCGTCCCGGCCCGGTCGTAGCGGACGCCGAAGATGTGCTTGCCCAACGGCACCGCGCCGGACGAGGAGACCTTCTGCTCCTCCTCGCCCATGAAGTTGTAGACGTAGTGCAGCCGCCCGTCCTGTACGAACAGGACATGGCCGCCGTGCGCGCCGCCCTGCTTGAACAGCACCCCCTCGGCCCCCGTGGTGTCGACGGTGACCTCGGCCAGCACCGAGAACGACTGGCCGCGAATCTCCACCGCGGCACCGATTCCCACCTCGGCGGTGTTGGGGTAGTACACGAACCTTGACCGCTCGCCGGCGAGGTAGGGGCGCCACCGCGTCATCGTCTCGAGGAGGTTCAGGTCGGCCAGCGGCAACCCGTTGTACTTGCCGGCCTCGCGCAACCACAGCCGTTTCATCTCCTCGAGCTTCTCGGGTTGTTCGGCGGCGACGTCATGGCACTGGCTGCGGTCGGCCTCGATGTGGAACAGCTCCCAGCGGTCCTGGTCGAAGTGCGACCAGCCCGACGGGGTGGCGGCATGGACGGTGTTGGCGAACCAGCCCCTGTGCCAGATCCCGCGGGTGCCGAGCATCTCGTAGAACTGCGTGTCCTTGCCGGTCTCGGCAGCGGCGTCGGCCAGCGCCGCTTTGAAACTGATCCCATCGAGCGGCTTCTGGGGTATGCCCTTCACCGTTTCCGGCGGCGTGATGCCCAGCAGGTCGTACACGGTCGGGGTGATGTCGCAGACGTTGATGTAGTTGTCGCGCACCTCCCCGTGCGCTGCAATCCCTTTCGGCCAGCTGACGATCGCGGTGTCGGCGATTCCCCCCTCATGGGAGGCGTATCGCTTGAACAGCTTGTACGGCGTGTTGAAAGCCATCGCCCAGCCGATCGGATAGTGGTTGTAGGTTTCCGGGCCGCCCAGGTTGTCGTAGAACTTCAGGTTCTCCTCGGCCGTGTCGATGTAGCCGTTGAAGAACTTGACCTCGTTCACCGAGCCGTTCGGGCCCCCTTCGCCGCTCGCCCCGTTGTCGGAGATCACCACGATGATCGTGTTGTCGAGCTGGCCCGACTCCTCGAGATAATCCAGGATCCTGCCCAGCTGGGCGTCGGTGTAGGACAGGAAACCGGCGAACACCTCGGCCATCCGGCAGAACAGCCTCTTCTCTTCGCCTGACAGCGCTTCCCACGGCCGCACAGTGTCCTGGAGCGGCCACGGCTCGCCGTTGGGCCCCTTGACGTCCAGATACGGGTTGACCGGCGAGAGTTCGGTGTCCGGCGGAACGATGCCCATCTTCTTTTGGTTCTCCAGCACGGTCTCGCGGTATTTCTCGTAGCCCATGTCGAAGCGGCCCGCGTACTTGTCGGCCCACTCCTTGAAGACGTGGTGCGGCGCGTGGCCTGCGCCGGGGCAGACGTAGGAGAACCAGGGCTTGTCCGGCGCGATGACCTTCGCGTCGCGGATGAACTCGATCGTCTTGTCGGCGATGTCCTTCGAGAGGTGGTAGCCGTCCTCCGGCGTGCCGGGCGGGGTGACGGGATGGTTGTCGTAGACGAGGTCGGGGTACCACTGGTCGGTTTCGCCGCCCATGAAGCCGTAGAACCGTTCGAACCCGCGCGAGAGGGGCCAGTGCCGTTTGGTCGACGCGAGGTTGGATTCCTCGAGTGGGGTCAGGTGCCACTTGCCGACGCAGTAGGTGTTCCAGCCGCGTTCAGCGAGCACCTCCGACATCAGTGCGGTGTCGAACGGGATGCGGCCGCTGCAGTTGGGGAAGCCGTCGGTGAACTCCTCGATCGTCGCCATGCCAACCGTCGTCGCGTTGCGGCCGGTCAGCAGTGACGCGCGAGTGGGCGAACATAGGGCCGTGGTGTGGAACTGCGTCAGCCGCACACCGCGGTCGGCGATCCGGCGCATGGTCGGCATCTCGACCAGGCCGCCGAAGGAGTCCCAGGTGGCGATGCCGGTGTCGTCCCAGACGATGTAGAGCACGTTGGGCGCACCCTCCGGCGCCGTCGGCGCGGCGTACGGTCCCCAATCCGGTTCGGAATCACGAATGTCCAGCTCGATCTTGCCCCGAAAATCCATCGCCGGCTCCCGTTCTCGTCGTCCGCGCTTGTCCTCAAGGTGACGTGGACGCTACACCCGCCCGTTGGAGGTTGGCTGAGAAGTTCACCACGGCGGCATTACGGCTTCGTGTCGGTGCCACGACCACGCGCGCCGGCCCTGACGACGGAAGCTACTTGGCCTTTTCGAGGATCTCGACCAACCGCCAGCGTTTCGTCGCCGACAGCGGCCGCGTTTCCATCAGCGTCACGCGGTCGCCGATGCCGGCGATGCCGTTCTCGTCGTGCGCCTTGACCTTCTTGGTGGTCCGGATGATCTTGCCGTACAGCGGGTGCTTCACCCGGTCTTCGAGCTCGACCACGATGGTCTTCTGCATCTTGTCGGACACCACGTAGCCGATCGCCGTCTTGCGGCGCCCCCGTGGCTTCTCCACTCGCGGAGTGCGCCTGGGTCCCTTGGTCTTCGGGGCCGCTTCGGTCTTGTCTGCCATCACGAATCCTCACCGCCGGGACCGGAGGCCAGGCCCAGCTCACGCTCGCGCAGCACCGTGTAGACGCGCGCGATCTCGCGGCGCACCGTGCGCAGCCGACGGTTGTTGTCGAGCTGGCCGGTGGCCATCTGGAAGCGCAGGTTGAACAGCTCTTCCTTCGATTCGCGCAGGCGCTCGGTCAGCTCTTGGTCGGTGAGCTCACGCAGTTCGCCGGCCGACACTCCCACTACCATCAGAACTGCTCCTCTCGTGTCACGATGCGTGCCTTGATCGGCAACTTGTGGATCGCACGGGTCAACGCCTCCCGCGCGGTTTGTTCGTTGGGATAGCTCAGCTCGAACAGGATCCGGCCGGGCTTGACGTTGGCCACCCACCACTCGGGCGACCCTTTACCCGAGCCCATGCGGGTCTCGGCCGGCTTCTTGGTCAGCGGACGGTCCGGGAAGATGTTGATCCACACCTTGCCGCCGCGCTTGATGTGCCGGTTGATCGCGATGCGGGCCGACTCGATCTGCCTGTTCGTGATGTAGGCGTGCTCGAGCGCCTGGATGCCGTAGTCACCGAAGCTGACCGTGGTACCGCCGCTGGCGATGCCACGCTGCTTCGGGTGATGTTGCTTGCGGTGCTTGACTTTCCGTGGAATCAGCATGATTCAGCTTTCCGTGCTCTCGGTCTCGGCGGCAGGCGGTGCCTCCGCCGGGGCCGCCTCGACCGCGGCGGGAGCCTCCTCGGACGCGGCACGGCCGGCCTCGGTGCTGGTCGCGGTGGTCCCCGACGCGCCGCTGCGGCGGGGCCGGGTGCCCGACGGACGCTCGCGGCGCGGACGCTCCGCGCCGGATGGGGCGGCGGCGATCTGCTCGCGCTTGCCGCCGACGATGTCGCCCTTGTAGATCCACACCTTCACGCCGATGCGGCCGAACGTGGTCTTGGCTTCATAGAGGCCGTAGTCGATGTCGGCGCGCAGCGTGTGCAGCGGCACACGCCCTTCGCGATAGAACTCCGAGCGGCTCATCTCCGCGCCGCCGAGGCGGCCCGAGCATTGCACCCGGATACCCTTCACGTTGGGTTGGCGCATCGCCGACTGGATGGCCTTGCGCATCGCGCGGCGGAACGCAACGCGGTTGCTCAGCTGCTCGGCGACGCCCTGCGCCACCAACTGAGCTTGCGATTCGGGATTTTTGACCTCGAGGATGTTGAGCTGCACCTGCTTGCCGGTCAACTTCTCGAGGTCCGCGCGGATCCGGTCGGCTTCGGTACCGCGTCGGCCGATCACGATTCCCGGCCGCGCCGTGTGGATGTCGACGCGGACCCGATCGCGGGTGCGCTCGATCTCCACGTCGGCGATGCCGGCGCGCTCGAGACCGGTGGCAAGCAGCCGGCGGATCGCGACATCTTCCTTGATGTAGTCCTTGTACTGCTTGTCCGCGTACCACCGGGACTTCCAGTCGGTGGTGATACCGAGCCGGAAGCCGTGCGGGTTGATCTTCTGGCCCACTACTGCGAGCCTCCCTTCGCCTCTTCTGAAGTCTGTTCGGGCGCCGCCTTCTTCGCGGCCGGTGCCTTTTTCGCGGGGGCCTTCGTTGCCGCTTTCTCGGCGGGCGCCTGCTTCGCTGGCGCCTTCTTCGCTGGCGCCTTCTTCGCGGGGGGGCTTTCGGCAGACGCCTTCGCGACGCCGGCCGCCTTGCTCCCCTGCGCGCGCCGGGCCCGCGTGGTGCTGGCCGACTGGCCGGACCGCTCGCTGAGGCGCGGGCGGCTCTCCACGACGACCGTGATATGGCTTGTCCGCCGGCGGATCCGGAACGCACGCCCCTGCGCGCGCGGGCGGATGCGCTTGAACGTCGGCCCTTCGTCGGCATACACGGTCGCGACCACCAGGGTGGCCGGATCCAGCCTGTTGTTGTTCTGCGCGTTGGCCGCAGCGCTCGCGATCACCTTCGCGACCGGCTCGCTGGCCGCCTGCGGGGCCCACCGCAGGATGTCGAGCGCCTCGGACACCGGCTTGCCGCGCACCAGGTCGATCACCCGGCGCGCCTTGGTCGCCGACACCCGCACGAAGCGGGCCTTCGCGACCGCGGACGGAAATTCGGTGCTGGTCATCGGCGCTTACTCTTCCGGTCGTCCTTGATGTGGCCCTTGAACGTCCGCGTGGGCGCGAATTCGCCGAGCTTGTGCCCGACCATCGCCTCCGTGACGAACACCGGAACGTGCTTGCGGCCGTCGTGCACCGCGAAGGTGTGCCCGATGAAGTCGGGGATGATGGTCGACCGGCGCGACCAGGTCTTGATGACCTGCTTCGTGTTCTTCTCGTTCTGCGCGTCGACCTTCTTGAGCAGATGGTCGTCGACGAACGGACCTTTCTTCAGGCTGCGTGGCATCGCTGGCTACTCCTCGACTTCCTAGCGGTGCTTCTTGCCGGTGCGCCGGCGTCGGACGATGAGTTTGTCGCTCGGCTTGTGCGCCTTGCGGCTGCGGCCCTCCGGCTTACCCCAGGGGCTCACCGGGTGACGGCCACCCGAGGTCTTGCCCTCGCCGCCGCCGTGCGGGTGGTCCACCGGGTTCATCACGACACCGCGCACGGTGGGACGCTTGCCCTTCCACCGCATCCGGCCCGCCTTGCCCCAGTTGATGTTGGCCTGCTCGGCGTTGCCGACCTCGCCGACGGTCGCACGGCAGCGCACGTCCACACGGCGGATCTCGCCGCTCGGCATGCGCAGCGACGCGTAGCTGCCCTCCTTGCCCAGCAGCTGGATGTGCGCCCCGGCCGAACGCGCGAGTTTGGCGCCCCCGCCCGGGCGCAGCTCGACGGCGTGGATGAACGTGCCCGCCGGGATGTTGCGCAGCGGCAAGTTGTTACCGGGTTTGATGTCGGCGTTCGGACCCGACTCCACCATGTCTCCCTGACTCAATCCTTCAGGGGCGATGATGTAGCGCTTTTCGCCGTCGAGATAATGCAGCAACGCGATGCGCGCGGTGCGGTTGGGGTCGTACTCGATGTGGGCCACCTTGGCGTTCACGCCGTCCTTGTCGTGGCGGCGGAAATCGATGATCCGGTAGGCCCGCTTGTGCCCGCCCCCCTTGTGGCGGGTAGTGATGCGCCCATGCGCGTTTCGGCCGCCGCGGCCGTGCAGCGGACGCACCAGCGACTTCTCCGGCTCCGAGCGGGTGATCTCGGCGAAGTCGGAGACGCTGGCGCCGCGGCGACCGGGGGTCGTCGGCTTGTACTTGCGAATTCCCATGTCTCTTTGAACCCTTGAGTCTCTCAGTGTCTGCCTGTTAGCCCGGTGCTCCGAAAAGGTCGATCGGCTTACTGCCGGGCGCCAGGGTCACGATCGCGCGCTTGGTGTCCTTGCGCTTGCCGTACCCCGAGCGCGTCCTTTTGCGCTTGCCCGGCCGGTTGGCGGTGTTGACCGAGTCGACCTTCACGTTGAAGATCTTTTCGATCGCGATCTTGATCTGTGTCTTGTTCGAGTCCGGGTGAACGATGAACGTGTAGACGTTGTCCTCGATCAGGCCGTACGACTTCTCCGAAATCACCGGCGCGAGGATGATGTCGCGGGGATCAGTCACGGTCGCCATCAGGCCGGAACCTCCTGCTGCTTGGTGTTGGCGCTGATGTAGGCGTTGAGCGCCTCCACGCTGAACACCACGTCGTCGGAACGCAGCACGTCATGGGTGTTGAGCTGGTCGGGCGAGAGCACATGCACACCGGGCAGATTGCGCACGCTCCTGGCGCCGGTCTCGTCGGTGCGGCCGATCACGATCAGCACCTGCTTCCGCTCGGTCAGCGACGCGAGAAACGCCTTGGCGCTCTTGGTCGACGGCGTCTGTCCCGACACCAGCTCGGTAACCGCGTGGATCCGGCCGTTGCGCGCCCGGTCCGACAGCGCACCGCGCAGCGCGGCGGCGATCATCTTCTTCGGTGTCCGCTGGCTGTAGTCGCGCGGCTTCGGGCCGTGCACAACGCCACCGCCGGTGAACTGCGGGGCCCGGATCGAGCCCTGCCGGGCGCGGCCGGTGCCTTTCTGCCGGTATGGCTTCTTTCCGCCGCCGCGCACCTCGCCGCGCGTCTTGGTCGAGTGGGTGCCCTGCCGGGCCGCCGCCTGCTGCGCGGTCACCACCTGGTGCATCAGCGCGATGTTGGCTGGGGCGTCGAACAACTCGGGCGGCAGCTCGACTGAGCCTTTGGTCGCTCCGTCCGGTGTCTTCACGTCGATCTTCAGCGCCGCCATCACATCTCACCTCGTTTGATCGCGCTGCGAACCATCACGAGACCACCCCGGCGTCCGGGAATGGCGCCCTTGATCAGCAGCACGCCGTTTTCCGCGTCCACCTTGTGCACCAGCAGGTTCTGCGTCGTCACGCGGTCGTTGCCCATCCGGCCCGCCATCCGGGTGCCCTTGAAGACCCGGCCGGGGGTGGCGCAGCCGCCGATGGAACCCGGCCGGCGGTGGACCGCCTGCGCGCCGTGGCTTGCGCCCTGGCCGCGAAAGCCGTGGCGTTTCATCGTGCCGGCGGTTCCCTTCCCCTTCGAGGTACCGGTCACGTCGACATAGCTGCCGTCAGTGAAGATCTCGGCGGTGAGTTCCTGACCCACCTCGTATTCCGCGGCCGCCTCCGCGTTGTCCAGACGCAGCTCCGCAAGATGCCGGCGCGGGTTCACGCCCGCGGCGGCGTACTGGCCCGACAGTGGCTTGTTCACCTTGCGCGGGCTGATTTCGCCGTAGGCCAACTGCACGGCGCTGTAGCCGTCGTGCTCGGGTGTGCGGATCCGCGTCACGACATTGGGCCCGGCCTTCACCACCGTCACCGGCACGACCCGGTTGTTTTCGTCAAACACCTGAGTCATGCCGAGCTTGGTGCCCAGAATGCCGCGCCGCGGTGCGGCGGATTTCCCTTGGCTCGCCATTTCTGTGGTGTCTCCTACTGAATGTTCACGTCGACGCTGGCGGGCAGGTCGATACGCATCAGCGCATCAACCGTCTTCGGCGTCGGGTCGAGGATGTCGATCAGCCGCTTGTGGGTCCGCATCTCGAAGTGCTCGCGCGAGTCCTTGTACTTGTGCGGCGAGCGGATGACGCAGTACACGTTCTTTTCGGTGGGCAGCGGCACAGGGCCAACCACGCTGGCGCCGGTACGAGTGACCGTCTCGACGATCTTGCGCGCCGAGGCGTCGATCGCCTCATGGTCGTAGGCCTTGAGCCTGATGCGGATCTTCTGTCCCGCCACGCTTCTCCTACCTCACTCCTGCTCGGTCTTGGGTCCTCCGGCGTGGTAGACGCCGGCGTGCCGCCACTGTTTACCTGTCCTGGTTCACCGATCCCCGCGGTCGGGTGTGTCGCCCGAACGCAGCCTCGCCCGCGCCAGAAATTCCGTCGCGACTCGAAGGTGGGACCGGATGCGCCCGTTCGGGCGCCGGTCGTATGCCCGGCCCGACACGCCCAGAAAGGGCCCATCCGGCGCAAGGCAACCTGAACAGTATGCCTTAGATCGGCCTGCGCAGCCAAATCCCTCTTCACCAAGGTCAGCGCCACGCGAAGCACGCGTACTTACTCAAAAGTAGGATACCGCGCACGCGTGTTCGACCGGGCCGCACCGAAGTGGTGCGCGCCGACATCACCACCTGGGCGATGCCTGTCCGCACCGCGAGGCTAGCGGGGCGGCAGCGGCACCGAAACCCAGAACGCGCACTGGTGGTCCTCGTCGTAGTCGGTGAACGTGTGCACCTCGGGCGTCTGCAGCGACATCCTCGGCCCGTCGGCAATGTTGCTGCCGAGCGCAGGCCAGGGCTGCTGGCCGTCGACCTGCGGCGCGCCGGTGACCACGAATCGTGCCCAGTAGCCGATCATCTCGTCGGACAGCCGTTGCTGTGCGGGATCCAGCGGCGGCGCGCCGGCGATGTCGAACAGGTAGCGCAACTCGAGCGAGTGACTTGCGCCCACCGGGAACGGCACGTTGCGCAACGGCTCCGGCGCGGGGGCACTGCGGTCGTTGAATTCATATCCGTACACCGGCGCCGCGTGTGTCAGCGAGCCGGCTATTCGATCGGTGGGGCATGCGAACTCGCCGTCGGTGACCGCGGCCGAGTAGGCCAGCGCGGCATTTCCGCCGTACCGGCTTATCGGATATCGCACGGCGATCTGGGTGCCCGCCGGCCCGAACGTGTCGGTCAGCACCGCGGGATAATCCGGTAACCGCCCGAGTTTCATGTATTGCGACGCGACGAACAGCGTGAACTCGTCATGGGTCGTACCGATCAACACCGGAACCCTGGCGACACGGCCCTGCGCGGCCGCGGTGGTCGGGTCCACCGGCAGCAGCGGCGTGCCGGTCACCGGGCCCGTCAAGCCGTCGGTGCCGACGTGGTAGTAAAAGGGCGGGCTGTCCAGCTTGTCGGCGGGCAGCGCGCGGAGGCAGTCCGCCGCGGTGCGCGGATCGCCGCAGCCGACCGAGGCGGCGTAGTCCAGGCTGACCCGCTGGGCGGTGGGCAGGTCGGCCTGCGCCTGGCATGGCCCGCTTTGGATGATCGCCGCCCGGAACAGCCCCGCCGAGCCGGGGGAGGCGAGGTGGTCGCACACCGACATCGCCCCGGCCGACTCCCCGGCGATCGTCACCTTGCCGGGGTCACCGCCGAAGTCGGCGATGTTGTCGTGCACCCACCGAAGTGCGGCCTGCTGGTCGGCCAGTCCGTAGTTTCCGGCCCGCCCGTCGGGTGCCAGCGACGGATGCGCCAGGAAGCCCAGCGTGCCGAGGCGGTAGTTGATCGTGACGACGATGATGTCACCGCGGTCGGCCAGCCATCGCGCGTCGTAGATGTCGCTGCTGCCGTTGATGAATGCGCCGCCGTGAATCCACACCATCACCGGCAGCGGCCCGGTGGCGGGGCGGTTGGGCGTCCAGACGTTGAGCGTCAGACAGTCCTCGCTCACCGCGCGACCGAAGTCCGGGTCATTTTGGGTTTCTTGCATGCACCGCGGGCCGAACTTGGACGCGTCGTGCACGCCCTGCCACGGCAAAGGTGGGGCGGGTGGCTGAAATCGCAGTGCTCCCACCGGCGGCGCGGCGTATGGGACGCCGGCGAACAGCAGGTGATCCGCGGCGAACGCGCCCCGCAATGTGCCGGACGTCGTGTTCACAAGGGTGGGGTCGGCCGACCGGGTTCCGATGGCGCTGGGCGGCGCCTCGGTGCCGCCGCGACCACACGCCGCCAGCAACGCGACCACCGCGATGATGGCCGCGACGCGTCGACGGCATCCGGTCTGCACAACGACCGAGGGTACGGGCAAAGAACAGTTCGGTCGTCCCACTGGCCCGGGGCTGATCATCGCGGTCGCGGTCGCCCTGATCGCAGCGTGGTCACCCGGACGCGACGGACGCCCATTGCGTTGGGTCCGCCGGCTGACGTCTTCGCGCCGCCCGTCATCCGGCGACGACGAACTCGGCGGCCCTGTGCGCCAGCATGACGATGCTGGCGTGCGGACCACGGCTGGTGATGGCCGGCAACACCGACCCGTCGACC
>NZ_DATFYW010000217.1:0-11157 GCF_035314905.1 Mycobacterium sp. | reverse complement strand
ACCAAGTTCGCGCCCGCCGATGCGCCCGATCGGGTGTGCGCGATGTTGAACCGGGCCGCTGGCATGCTTCCGCAACGCAAACCCGACGTTGCGCCGGTGACGGTGGCCGGCGGCGGCAACGAATACCGCACCACCATCGGGCTGAAGTCGCCGGCCGACGACGCGGCCGCCCGCGCGATGTTTCTGCGCTGGGTGTGGTACGCCGCGCGGCGCGAGGCGTTGCACCTCGATGAGGCCGATGACGAGTTCTCCACCCCGGACCGCGTCGAAACCGCGCTGCGCGCAGCGGCTCCCACGCTGCGCCTGAGTGCCGCCGACCAGCAGGAACTGGGCGCACACGCGAAGATCGTCCGCTACGGCGCTGACGAAATCCTGCAGCACTCCGGCGAAGTGCCCGCCCAGATGAGCTTCCTCGTCGCCGGACGGGTCCGGCTCACCGCCACCACCGACGACGGCTCGCTGATCCCCGTCGGCACCCTCGAGGAGGGCGCGTTCATCGGGCAGACCACCTTGACCCGGCAACCGGTACTGGCCGGAGCGTACGCGCTCGAGGAGGTCACCGTGCTCGAGATCGAACGGGTGGCCATGGAAGCGCTGGTACTGCGTAAACCGGTGCTGCTGCAGGAAATTGGCCGCGCAATCGAGGATCGCCGGGCCAGCGTGCAGCGGGCGCTGGCCGCCGTCGGCGACTAGAGGGGTCAATGATGAAGCGGCGGCTCCCCCACGTCCGTAGCCTGGCACCACTGATCCGCATCAGGAAGCCGGAGTTCGACTCCACGAAGCGTCGGCTCGCCGCAGCGCTGACGATCGAAGACCTGCGCACCATCGCCAGACGCCGGACCCCGAGAGCGGCATTCGACTACACCGACGGCGCCGCGGAGGCGGAGCTGTCGCTGGCCCGTGCCCGCCGGGCGTTCCGCGACATCGAGTTTCACCCGCAGGTCCTGCGGGACGTGTCGCGGGTGACCACCGGATGGGATGTGCTCGGCGGACCCGTCGCGCTGCCGTTCGGAATCGCGCCGACCGGGTTCACCCGATTGATGCACACCGAGGGTGAGATCGCAGGCGCACGGGTGGCCGGCCGCGCGGGCATCCCGTTTTCGCTGTCGACGCTCGGCACCACCTCGATAGAAGATGTGAAAAAAGCTAACCCGCACGGGCGCAACTGGTTTCAACTCTACATGTGGCGAGACCGCGATCGGTCGATGGCGCTGCTCCAACGGGCCGCGCAGGCCGGTTTTGACACGTTGCTGACGACCGTCGATGTGCCGGTCGCCGGTGCCCGGCTGCGGGACACCCGCAACGGGATGTCGATCCCGCCCGCCCTGACGGCGCGAACGGTGCTCGACGCGACGCGCCGACCCCGGTGGTGGTTCGACTTCCTCACCACCGAGCCGGTTTCGTTCGCGAGCTTCGACCGCTGGCCGGGCACCGTGGCCGAGCTGCTCGACACGATGTTCGACCCGACGATCACCTTCGACGATCTCGCCTGGATCAGGGACCGGTGGCCCGGCAAGTTCGTCGTCAAGGGCATCCAGACCCTTGAGGACGCCCGCAAGGTCGTTGAACTGGGCGCCGACGGGATCGTGTTGTCCAACCACGGGGGGCGCCAGCTCGACCGGGCGCCGGTACCGTTCCGTCTGCTGCCCCGTGTCGCCGCCGAGCTGGGCTCCGACACCGAAATCCTGCTGGACACCGGGATCATGTCCGGTGCCGACATCGTCGCGGCGATCGCCCTGGGCGCGCGCTTCACACTCGTGGGCCGTGCCTATCTGTACGGGCTGATGGCCGGCGGCGAAGCAGGCGTCGCGCGGGCTGTCGAGATCCTGTCAAGCCAGCTCACCCGAACGATGCGGTTGCTCGGGGTGACCGGCTTGGGCGAGCTGGCGCCCCACCACGTCAGCCAGCTCTAGGGCAGGGTCGGCAACCGGTGGAATTCGCCGGTCGCGCTGTTGATCAGCGCGGCGTGGTCCAGCGTCGCCTGCAGCGGCAACACATCGAAGACCGCGGCCACCACATCAGGCAGTTGCGCCAGCGCAACCCGCGGCGCCAGCGAACAGTGAGGCACCCAGACCCCCGGCCGGTAGTGCTTGTGCAGGTCGGCCCCTGCGGCGGTGATCGCCTCGACGACCCGCTGCTGCCGTGCGGCCAGGTCAGCGCACACCCCGGCGAGCAGCCAGGTCCGCCCCCTCCGGAACAGGCCGACCCCGTCGAACTCCAGGTGCACGGGTCTGCCGGTTCCCAGGCCGGCCAGGGCCGCGGTGACCGCTGGCTCGTCCCAGCTGCGCAGAACCACGTAAGAAACGTGCGGCACGTGCTTCCCGTGGGTGTGCGAGCGCAGGCTGGGCACGCCGATCTCCTCGATTCGGTCCCACAGCGCGCGCACCGCCCGCTCCGACCGGGGGTCGAAGAGCAGACACACTGCCAGGGCCACGCCGACCACTCTCCCGCAACGTCGCGGTGGGTTTCGCGTCGGCGCGCCGGCTAACCGCCGCCGGTTCCAGCTCTGATGCTCTGTTCGACGGGCAAGCCGAGAGTCGCAGCCGAGCGCCCGTCTTTGAACAACGACCTGCGCGAGCTCGTAACGAGCTGACGACGGGTCGTCAAAACCCCTGTCGGCGGGGGTGTGCACGCCTACGATCGGCGTAGGAGCACGGTCGAAGGAGACGCGAAAATGCCTGGGCTGTCCGCCGACCCCACGATCGCCGAGCTGCTGAAACCACTTGGCTATGCGACCGGACAGTTCGGCAAGAACCACCTGGGTGACTTGAACAAGTACTTGCCTACCGTGCCCGGATTCGACGAGTTCCTCGGCAACCTGTATCACCTCGACGCCGAGGAGCTGAGCGAATTCCTCATCAAGGACTGATGCTGGACACCTGGCACGATGGGCCCGCGAAGTCGGCGATCGTCGATTTCGTGCGCCGCGTCACGACCGAGGGGGCCGACTTCGTCGAGCCGCAGTCCCGGATCGCCGTATTCGACAACGACGGAACGCTGTGGTGCGAAAAACCGGCTTACATCCAGCTCGACTTCCTGATCCGACGGCTGGCCGAGCAGTCCGCCGAGGATCCCTCGCTGCGAGAGAAGCAGCCCTATCGCGCGGCTGCGGATCAGGACCTGACGTGGTTTGGCGACGCGGTCACCGGCCACTACCAGGGGAACGACACTGACCTGAAACTGCTTGGCGCCGCCATTCTGTCGGCCCATGCCGCCGTGACGGTCGACGAGCACGCCAGTCGCGTGACCGCCTTCTTCGCCGAGGCGAAGCATCCCACTTTGGGCCGGCCGTACCGGTTGTGCGGCTACCAGCCCATGATCGAGCTGCTGCGCTACCTGGAGGCCAACGGCTTCGCCACCTACATAGTCTCGGGTGGCGGCCGCGACTTCATGCGGCCGATCACCGGAGCGATGTATGAAATACCGCCCGAACGCGTGATCGGCAGCTCGGTCGGGCTGATCTTCCGCGACGGCGACCTGTTCACCACGGCGCAGCCCGAGTTCCTCGATGACGGCCCGATCAAGCCGGTTCGCATATGGGCGCGCACCGGACGCCGCCCGATCTTCGCGGCGGGAAACTCCAACGGCGACATCCAGATGCTCCAGTACACCGGCACACCGGATGCTCCGGCGCTGCGGCTGCTCATCCGCCACGACGACGGCGACCGCGAATTCGACTACACCGTGGGGGCCGAGCAGGCTCTGGACCTGGCGACCGAGGAGGGCTGGACCGTCGCCAGCATCAAGAACGACTGGGTGACCGTCTTCCGTGACTGACGACCTGGTCTGGATCCCGCCCCAGGCCGCGACGCTGGGATCCGATAGCCACTACCCGGAAGAAGCGCCGGCTCGCGCCGTCGGCGTCGACGGGTTCTGGATCGCCGCCCATCAGGTGACCAATGCCGAGTTCGCCACCTTCGTCGCCGCCAGCGGCTACGTGACCGTCGCGGAGCGGCCGCTGAACCCCGACCACTACCCCGGCGCCCCGGCCGAAAACCTGCAACCGGGTTCGATGGTGTTCACCCGCACACAAGGCCCGGTGGATCTACGGCACATCAATCTGTGGTGGACCTGGACTCCGGGTGCATCCTGGCGGCATCCGGCCGGCCCGCCCTCGTCAATCGCCAAGCGGGCCGACCATCCGGTCGTACACGTCGCATACGAAGATGCCGAGGCGTACGCGACGTGGGCGGGGCTTTGCCTGCCGACCGAGGCCGAATGGGAGACCGCCGCCCGGGGCGGTCTCGTCGGCGCGACCTACACCTGGGGCGACGAACCCGAGCGGTCGGGCCAACGGCTGGCCAATTACTGGCACGGTGATTTCCCGTGGCGCCCGGATCCCGGTTACGGGCGCACGGCTCCGGTCGGCAGCTACCCGGCCAACCACTACGGGCTCTTCGACATGGCGGGCAATGTCTGGGAGTGGACGTGCGACTGGTATGCCGACAGCCGGGCCGGCGACCCCTGCTGTGAAGCGGGCAGCTACGACCCGCAGCAGCCGCAGTTCAGGGTTCCCCGGAAGGTCATCAAGGGCGGATCGTTCCTCTGCGCGGACAACTACTGCCTGCGCTATCGGCCGGCGGCCCGGCGTCCACAGATGATCGACACCGGCATGAGCCACATCGGTTTCCGGTGTGTGCGCCGGTCATAGCCGCCCTCGCGCGCTCGACCGGGCCGTCTCGCCGCCGACTCCGTACCAATCCGCACCGTCGCGTAGAACCCCTCCCGCCCGCCACGTCGGGAACAAATGACGCCCGCAAAAGGTTGAGCCGATCGGACTTAACTTTGGAGGATGAATGCCTGAACCAATCTCGGTGCCGGTGCTGTTCGTCGCCGACACGGTGGTGCTGCCCGGAATGGTGGTGCCGATCGCGCTGGACGACGCGGCCCGGACAGCTGTCGAGGCTGCCCGTGCGAGTGACTCCGGCAAGCTGCTGATCGCCCCCCGTCTGGATGACCGCTACCCGTCCTACGGAGTGATCGCGTCGATCCTGCAAGTCGGCCGCTTCGCTGGTGGCACTGCCGCGGTCGTGAGGGGTGAGCGCAGGGCGCAGATAGGCGCCGGAGCCAACGGGCCCGGCACCGCCCTGTGGGTGCAGGTGACCGAGGTCGCCGACAGCCAGCCCACCGACGAGACCCGGTCGCTGGCCGGCGAGTACAAGAAGTTGCTGCTGGCCATGCTGCAGCGGCGCGAGGCCTGGCAGATCGTCGACGTGGTCAACCAGCTGACCGATCCGTCGGCGCTGGCGGACACGTCGGGGTACGCGTCGTACCTCACCGACCTCCAGAAGCGCCAGCTGCTCGAGACGCCGGACGTCGCGGAACGGCTGCGTGCGTTGATCACCTGGACCGGGGACCACCTCGCCGAGGTCGAGGTCAACGACAAGATCGCGGAGGACGTTCGCACCGGAATGGAAAAGCAGCAGAAGGAGTTCCTGCTGCGCCAGCAGTTGGCCGCGATCCGCAGGGAGCTCGGCGAAGCTGAACCGGACGGCTCCGACGACTACCGGGCCCGCGTCGAGGCCGCGGATCTGCCGGAAAAGGTGCGCGAAGCCGCGCTGCGGGAGGTCGGCAAGCTGGAACGCTCCAGCGAGCAGAGCCCCGAGGGCGGCTGGATCCGGACCTGGCTGGACACCGTGCTAGACATGCCCTGGAACGTCAAGACGGAGGATTCGACCGACCTGGCGAAGGCCCGGGCGATCCTGGACGCCGACCACCACGGTCTGGGGGACGTCAAGGATCGCATCGTCGAATACCTGGCGGTGCGGGCGCGCCGTGCGCAGCGCGGGCTGCAGGTGGTCGGCGGTCGTGGCTCCGGTGCGGTGATGGCGCTGGCGGGCCCTCCCGGCGTCGGCAAGACGTCGCTGGGCGAGAGCGTGGCTCGTGCGCTGGGCCGCAAGTTCGTCCGCGTGGCCCTCGGTGGCGTGCGCGACGAGGCCGAGATCCGCGGCCACCGGCGGACCTATGTCGGCGCGCTGCCCGGTCGGATCGTGCGCGCGATCAGCGAGGCGGGGTCGATGAACCCGGTCGTGCTGCTCGACGAGATCGACAAGGTCGGCTCCGACTACCGGGGCGACCCGAGCGCGGCGCTGCTCGAGGTGCTCGACCCGGCGCAGAACCACACCTTCCGCGACCACTACCTCGACCTGGATCTGGACCTCTCGGATGTGGTGTTCCTGGCCACCGCCAACGTGGTCGAGAACATCCCGTCGGCGCTGCTGGACCGGATGGAGTTGGTGCAGCTCGATGGCTACACCGAAGACGACAAGGTGGCGATCGCGCGCGACTTCTTGCTGCCCCGGCAACGGGAACGTGCCGCGCTGACCGAGGAGGAGGTCACGGTCACCGAGGCCGCGCTGCGCGAGATCGCGGCCGACTACACCCGTGAACCCGGTGTGCGGCAGTTCGAGCGGCTGCTGGCCAAGGCCCTGCGCAAGGCGACGACCAAGCTGGCCGAGGACCCCGGTCCCGTCGTGATCGACGAGCCCGACCTGGTCGGCTACCTGGGCCGGCCGCGGTTCACGCCGGAGTCGGCCGAACGCACGGCCGTGCCGGGTGTGGCGACCGGTCTCGCGGTGACCGGCCTGGGCGGCGATGTGCTCTACATCGAGGCCGGCTCCACCGACGGTGAGCCGGGCCTGCAGCTCACCGGCCAGTTGGGCGACGTGATGAAGGAATCGGCGCAGATAGCGCTGTCCTACGTGCGCTCGCATGCCCAGCAGCTGGGCGTCGACCCGAAGGCGTTGGACCGCAAGATCCACGTCCACGTCCCTGCGGGCGCGGTGCCGAAGGACGGCCCGTCGGCCGGTGTCACGATGGTGACCGCCCTGGTGTCGATGGCTACGGGACGGCAGGTCCGCTCGGATGTGGGCATGACCGGTGAGGTCACGCTGAATGGGCGGGTGCTGCCGATCGGCGGCGTCAAGCAGAAACTGCTTGCCGCGCAACGTGCTGGGTTGTCAACGGTTTTCATTCCGCAGCGCAACGAGCCGGACCTGGACGACGTGCCGGCCGGGGTGCTCGAGGCCCTCGACGTGAAGCCGATGACCGATGTGGCCGACATCATCGCGCAGGCGCTCGAGGGCGCCGACGTCACCACGGCGGCCGCCTGACACCGACGCTCAGACGACGCGGATTCGGCCTACACCCGGGTCGGGTCGTGGTCGGTCAAGGCCGACCCCGACGACTGAGTGGTGCGCCGAACCGCGCCGAAGCGCGCCGAACCGCGCCGAACCGCACCGAACGGCACCGAACCGCGCCGGAAAGCGTCGAACAGCCGAACTGAAATGCCGCCGCTCAGCGCTACGGTCGACTGATGGCGTACGACGAAGACCTTGCCGACCGGATCCGCGAGCTTCTCGGCCCCAAGCGCGGTGTGAAGGAGAAGCGGATGTTCGGCGGGTTGGCGTTCCTGATCAACGGCAACATGGCCGTGGCCGCCAGCGGGCGGGGCGGACTGCTGGTGCGGGTTGCGCCCGACGACACGGACGAGTTGGCGCAGCGGCGGCATGTCAGCCCGATGGTGATGGCCGGGCGCGAAGCCCGCGGCTGGCTGCGGGTCGACCTCGACGGGGTAAAGACCAAGCGTCAGCTGCAGTCCTGGGTTGCCCGCGGGACCGACTACGCCAGGATTCTCGAGCCGAAATAACCCGCACCAATCATCTGATGAAATCCTCATAAGTGAGGATGCCTGTTAGTATGATCCGGTGGCCGACGGCACCGGCGGACCGGAGAACCGACTCGAACGCCGGAAGATGCGCGCCCGCGCTGATGAGGCGCACGAGATCTGCCGACGGCCGCTGCCCGACATCGAAGACCTGACCGAGCCCGACTCCGCCGCATGAGCGTTCGGATCGGCACGTCGGGCTGGTCTTATGACCATTGGGTCGGCGTGCTCTACCCACCGCGGTTGTCGCCGGGGGCGCGGTTGGCCCGCTATGCCGAGGAATTCAACACGGTGGAGCTCAATGCGAGCTTCTACCGGTGGCCCGCGGACTCGACGTTCGCCGGCTGGCGAGAGCGGCTGCCGACGGGCTTCACGATGTCGGTGAAAGCCCATCGCGGCCTGACGCATTTCCGGCGGCTCAAGTCGCCCGAGCCCTGGGTCGAGCGGTTCGAGCAATGCTGGCGTGCACTCGATGATCGGGCCGGGGTGCTGTTGGTGCAGGTGCATCCCGAGCTGGAGCGCGATGACGAACGGCTCGATCACTTCCTCGGCTGCATGCCGGACTGGATACCGGTCGCGCTGGAATTGCGACATCCGTCGTGGGACGACCCCGCGGTCTATGCGCTGCTGGACCGGCATCGGGCCGCATATGTCGTGATGAGCGGTGCCGGTCTACCCTGCGTGCTCCGTGCGACCAGTGATGTGGTCTACGTCCGCATGCACGGCCCGAGTTCCGAAAGCCTTTATGCCGGTTCATATTCCGACGACGAGCTGCGGCGGTGGGCTGATCGGGCCATCGAATGGCACGAACAGGGACGCAGGGTGCTCGTGTACTTCAACAACGACGGCTTCGGTCATGCGGTCAACAATGCCCGCACGTTGAAGGGACTACTCGCCCCACTGGCCGGCTAGCCCTCGGCTAGCCCCCTCAGCGCCGCTGCTCGAACACGATTGCGATCGGCCACCCGCAGATCAATCGGGACAGCGTCCATGCCGTCACGTCGCGGCTGCCGGTGGTTCTGGGGCTGATCGGCGCGATCATGTTCGGGCTGCTGTTCATGCTGCCGGCAGCGTGGTGCTTCCGTTGAAAGCCCTGATACTGGACGTCCTGTCGCTGACGGCCGCGTTCGGCGCGATGGTTTGAATATTCCAGGACGGTCATCTCGGCGCGTTCGGCACGACGTCGACCGGGACGCTGGTCGCGAACATCCCGGTACTGCTCTTCTGCATCGCGTTCGGGCTGTCCATGGACTACGAGGTGTTTCTGATCTCGCGAATCCGCGAGTTCTGGCTGTCCTCCGGAGCCGCGGGGCCGGCGACATCAGACCGGGTGAGGACCCGGGCGGACAACGACGAGAGCGTCGCGCTTGGCCTCGCCCGCACCGGTCGGGTCATCACGGCGGCGGCTCTGGTGATGTCGATCTCGTTCGCGGCACTGATGGCCGCCCACGTGTCCTTCATGAGGATGTTCGGCCTCGGGCTGACGCTGGCCGTGCTGGTCGACGCCACCCTGGCGCGGATGGTCTTGGTCCCGGCGTTCATCCACGTCCTCGGCACGTGGACGTGGTGGGCGCCCGGGCCGCTGGTGTGGCTGCACCAGCGCTTGGGTATCACCGATGGGCCGTGTCTGACCGATGCATCGAAGCAGCGTTCATCATGCCCCGGCGGGGTGGCCGTCGATAACGTGGACGCGCCGACCTCGACATTGAACCGAAAGGCGTAGGTATCCGTGTCCACCAGGTGGGACCTATGAGCGTTATTGCAGCCGTGCGCGGTGCGCTGCCGCGGCATCGCTATCCGCAGGATGAGATCACCGAGTCGTTTGTCCGGTGGCCTGGGTTCGAGGGGTTCGAGGACATCGCCAGGCGGCTTCACACCAGTTCAAAGGTCAACGGTCGTCACCTGGTGTTGCCGTTGGAGGATTACCCGAAGCTGAGTGAATTCGGCGAGGCCAACGACCTGTTCATCGAGCACGCGGTGGAGCTTGGGTGCGAAGCGATCTCGGGTGCGCTGGAGGAGGCCGGACTGCGACCCGAGGATGTCGATGTGATCGTCTCGACCACGGTCACCGGCGTGGCGGTGCCGTCGTTGGATGCTCGCATCGCAGGCCGGCTCGGCATGCGTGCCGACGTGCGGCGGGTGCCGATCTTTGGCCTGGGCTGTGTGGCGGGCGCGGCCGGGGTGGCGCGACTCAACGATTACCTGCGTGGCGCGCCCGACGATGTCGCGGTTCTGGTGTCGATAGAGCTGTGTTCGCTGACGTATCCGGGTGCCGAGCCGACGATGGCGTTCCTGGTGGGAAGTGGGCTGTTCGGCGATGGGGCCGCGGCGGTGGTGGCGGTCGGGCAGCGTCGCGCCGAGCGGATCGGTGCGGCAGGGCCTGACATCATCGATTCGCGCAGCCGTCTGTACCCGGATTCGCTGGGCACGATGGGTTGGCATGTCGGTGGCTCGGGTTTCCAACTGGTCTTGGCCCCCGACCTGCCGACGATTGTCGAGCGGTATCTGGGGGATGACGTCGGCAAGTTCCTGGCCGAGCACGGCCTGACCATCGAAGAGGTCGGGGCCTGGGTGAGCCATCCCGGCGGACCCAAGGTGATCGACGCGATCGTCGCCACCCTCGGCCTGCCGGAGGACGCGCTGGATCTGACGTGGCGTTCGCTCGCCGAGGTCGGCAACCTTTCGTCGGCGTCGGTGTTGCATGTTCTGCGCGACACCATCGCCAAACGCCCCCCGCAAGGCGGTCCGGGGCTGCTCATGGCGATGGGACCCGGATTCTGTTCCGAGCTCGTGCTGATGCGCTGGCACTGAGTCCACACTGAATCACATGCGCGCCTACGTGCTGCTCGTCGTCGCTGTCGGCGTGGAGCGATCGGCCGAGCTGGTGATCTCCCGTCGCAACCTGGCCTGGGGTCGGGCCCACGGCGGTACGGAGTTCGGTGCGCGGCACTACCCCGCCATGGTCATCCTGCACACCGGGCTGCTGGTTGGCTGCCTGGGTGAAGCGATCGGGCTGCGCAGGCGGTTCATTCCCGCGCTCGGCTGGCCGATGCTGGCCATCGTGCTGGCCGCCCAGGGGCTGCGCTGGTGGTGTATCGCCACACTGGGCCGGCAGTGGAACACCCGCGTAGTGGTCGTCCCGGGCGCGGCGCGCGTGGCCTCCGGGCCGTACCGGTATGTGTCCCACCCCAACTATGTCGCCGTCGCCGCAGAGGGGGCGGCGCTCCCGCTGGTGCACACCGCCTGGGTCACCGCCCTGGCTTTCTCGGTGCTCAACGCCGCGCTGCTGAGGACGCGGATCAGGGTCGAAAACGCCGCGCTGACGAGCCTGACGTGATCGATCTGCTTGTCGCCGGCGGCGGCCCCGCGGGGCTGGCGACCGCGTTGCACGCCGCGCGGGCCGGGCTCGAGGTGGTCGTCGTGGAACGGCGGCGCGGGCCCGTGGACAAGGCGTGTGGCGAAGGGCTGATGCCGCACACCGTGCGGCAGCT
>NZ_DATFYW010000216.1:0-12211 GCF_035314905.1 Mycobacterium sp. | reverse complement strand
CGCAACGCGGCTACGCGAGTTGGGCGCCGACCAGCTCGACGTGGGCGAATTCGAGCTCGCCCTGGCCCATTTGCGGGTACCCGAGCTGGCCTGAGCAGCTCACCCTCAGAGCGCCTTGACCACCGCGTCGAGCCGTTCGTAGCCCTCGCGCATCCCGTCTTCCATGCCGGAGGACAGCAGCCCGTCGCGCACCCCGGTGTTCGGGCAGATGGACCGCGTGCGTCCGCCGAGGTCCTCGAACGTCATGAACTCGAGGTTCACCATGTCGGGTGCACCCTCGAATTCAAATGTCTGGATGACGAACTCGCCTGCCCGCACGGTGTGGAACACGCCGTTGAACCAGTACTCGCTGCCGTCGGGCCCGCGGTGCAGGTAGCGGTAACCGCCGCCGCTGCGGAAGTCCCAGTGCTCGATCTCTATCTCGTTGCGGGCGGGGCCCAGCCATTGCTTCACCAGCTCAGGCTCGGCGTGTGCGCGATAAACCGCGGCGACGGGTGCGTCGAACTCGCGGGTGAACTCCATCGCCAGCGTGTCGACCGGCGCCTTGAGGTTCAGTGCGTGCGTCATTTCCCTCGCTCCTTTGTGTCGGATTCTGTTGCAGTGTCGGCGAAGTCGTCGTCGGTGGTGATCGTCGCGAGCAGCGCGTCAAGTCGGCGGTAGTTGCGCTCGGCGGCGAGTCGGTATCCGTCGATCCAGGAAGTGAGGTTCTCCAACGCGGTCGCGTCGAGGTGCACGGGCCGGCGCTGTGCATCGCGGCTGCGGGTGACCAAGCCGGCGCGCTCGAGCACCTGGATGTGCTTGGAGACCGCCTGCTTGGTGATCGCGAAAGGCGCGGCCAGCTCGTTGACCGTCGCAGGACCGCGTGACAACCGCGCGACGATCGCCCGGCGCACGGTGTCGGCGAGCGCCAGGAAGGCGCGGCCGAGTTGCGCGTCGGCGTCGGCGGCGGCAATGCCCATTAATCAATCCCTAGTTTGATCAACTCATTGGTTGACAATGACGCTAGGGGTGCCCGAACGGTCTTGTCAAGGGCATGTCAGCCGCGCTTCTTGCGGATGATCGCGCGCAGCCGTTCGACCCGGGGCCCGATCTCGCGTTCGGCGCCGTGGTCGCTGGGTCGGTAGTAATCGACGCCGACGAGTTGATCGGGTGGATACTGCTGCGCCACGACGCCGTCGGGATCGTCGTGGGAGTAGACGTAGCCCTGCGCGTTGCCGAGCGCGGCGGCGCCGAAGTAGTGCCCGTCGCGCAGATGGGGCGGAACCAGGCCCGCCTTGCCGGCCTTGATGTCGTTCATCGCGGCGCTGATCGCGGTGATGACCGCGTTGGACTTCGGCGCGCTGGCGAGGTGGATGGTCGCGTGAGCCAACGTCAATTGCGCCTCGGGCATGCCGATCAGTTGGACGGTCTGCGCTGCGGCGACCGCGGTCGGCAGCGCGGTGGGATCGGCCATGCCGATGTCCTCGCTGGCGAGGATCATCAGCCGCCGTGCGATGAACCGGGGGTCCTCCCCCGCGACGAGCATCCTGGCCAGGTAGTGCAGGGCGGCGTCGACGTCGGAGCCCCGCACCGACTTGATGAACGCGCTGATCACGTCGTAGTGCTGGTCGCCGTCGCGGTCATATCGGACGGCGGCCTTGTCCAGCGACTGCTCGATGGTTGCGACGGTCACCGCCTCGCCCGTGTCGGCGACGGTTTCGGCGGCGACTTCCAGCGCGGTGAGCGCCCGGCGTGCGTCACCCGAGGACAGCCGCACCAGCAGGTCGACGGCGTCGGTTCCCACCCGAATCCCGCCGCCCAGCCCACGCGGATCGTTGACCGCGCGCGTGACGACGGTGCGGATGTCGTCGGCGGCCAACGGCTGCAACTGCAGGACCAGCGACCGCGACAGCAACGGCGCCACCACGGAGAACGACGGGTTCTCGGTGGTGGCCGCGACGAGCAGAACGATGCGGTTCTCGACCGCGGCGAGCAGCGCGTCCTGCTGGGTCTTCGAGAACCGGTGCACCTCGTCGATGAACAGCACCGTCTGCTCGCCGTGGGCGGCCGCCCGGCGCGCGGTTTCGATGACGGCGCGGACCTCCTTGACGCCGGCGGACACGGCGGACAGCGCCTCGAACCGGCGGCCGGTGGCCTGTGAGATCAACGACGCGAGTGTGGTCTTGCCGGTGCCCGGCGGCCCGTACAGGATGACCGACGCCGCGCCCGAGCCCTCGACCAGCCGGCGCAGCGGCGACCCGGGCTGCAGCAGGTGGGACTGCCCGACGACCTCGTCGAGCGACGCGGGCCGCATCCGTACCGCCAGCGGCGCGGACACCCCGCGGCCCCGACCCTGCCGGTCGGCGGAGTCGCTGGTGCCGGGCAGGTCGAAGAGGCCGGCGACATCGGACACGTTTCAGGCATACCACGTCGCTTCGGCGGACGGTCGCGCCTAGGGCTGCGTCACGAAGTCGATGAGCTCCTCGACCCGGCCGATCAGCGAAGGCTCGAGGTCGTTCCAGTCCCGGACGCGGGTTCGGATCCGCCGCCACGCCGCGGCGATGTCCGCCTGGTGTGCGTGCGGCCATCCCATGGCATCACACACGCCGTGCTTCCAGTCCACGCCGCGCGGCACGTCGGGCCATTGGTCAAGGCCCACCCGGGCCGGCTTGACCGCCTGCCAGATGTCGACGAAAGGATGCCCGACCACCACCGTATGAGAGCCGTATGGTCCCCGGCGGACGGCGTCGGCAAGGCGGGATTCCTTCGAACCGGCGACGAGGTGGTCGACGAGCATGCCGAGTCGGCGCGTGGGCCCCGGCCGGAACTTCTCGACGATGTCGATGAGATCGTCGACGCCGCCCAGCCGCTCGATCACCACGCCCTCGACCCGCAGGTCGTCCCCCCAGACCTGCTCGATGAGCTCCGCGTCGTGCCGTCCCTCGACGTAGATGCGGCCGGCCACCGCGACGCGTGCCCGCCGCGCCGGCACTGCGACCGAACCCGACGCCGTGCGCGTCGGTGACGTGGGCGGCGCGCCTCGCGGCGCGGTGAGGATGACCGGCCGGCCGTCGACGAGGTATCCGGGGCCGACCGGAAACCCTCTGATACGGCCATGCCGGTCCTCGAGGTCGATCCGCCCGTATTCGATGCGGACCACCGCGCCCACATATCCGGTCTGGGCATCCTCGACTAGCATGCCCACTTCGGCGCGCTGCTCGACGGAGCGAACCTTTGTGCGCTCGTGCGGGTTTCGGGCAAGCACGTCGCGGCCGTAGCGATCATCCACCCCAACGATCCTATAAACGAAAATCCGGACATTCCGGTTATGCCGCTTCACCGGGCCGCGTGTCGCAAGAGCCGCGCGCGACACCTCTGCGCCGTTCTGGAGCTAGTGTTCGCCCTGCGGCTCGGGGTGAGCGCTGACCTCGTCGACGATCGTGTGGATGAACCGCATCTTCTCCAGCACCGGGCCCGGCAGCACGAACGGGTAGAGGTCCTGCTTGCCCATCGACCTGTTGACCATGTTCAGCGCCCACGACAGAGGCAGCCACATCTCGATCGTTGTGTCGAAGCTACTGGGCCCCAACACCTTTCGTTCATAGGTGGCGTTAGCCGGAGCGAACGAGAACGCTGCGGCGGTGTCGAGCGTGTCTCGGATGTGCAGGTAGTGCGCGAAGGTCTCGGCCCAGTCCTCGGCAGGATGCATCGTGGCATATGAGGAGACATGGTTCTCCTCCCAGCCCTGCGGTGGGCCTTCCTGGTAATGGCGGTCCAGCGCGGCCTGATAGTCCGCGTCCGGGTCGCCGAACAGCTCCCGGAATCGGGCGGGGTAGACCGCAGACGGCGCGACGAGTCGGTAGTAGTAGTAATGGCCGATTTCGTGGCGGAAATGGCCGAGCAGCGTGCGGTAAGGCTCGTCCATCTCGATCCGCAGCTGTTCGCGATGGACGTCGTCGCCCTCGGCCAGGTCCAGCGTGATCACGCCGTTGTCGTGCCCGGTGAAGACCTTCTCCTGCTCGCTGGAGAGCAGGTCAAACGCCAGCCCGTAGTCCGGGTCTTCGTCGCGGCCCACGATCGGCAGCTTGAGTTCGTTCAACTCCGTGATCAGCCGGCGCTTGGCCTTCTCCGCGTCGGCGAACGCCGCCAGCGCCTTGGTGTCGGCGTCGTTGGGCCGGGTGCGAGTCAGCCTGCAGGATCTGCACAGCTGCCGCACCGGCTGCCTTTCGACCAGCCAATTGCACTGAGCCAGATGCAGATTTGCACATAGCTCATACTTGTCGGCGTCCACGAAGCCTGGCTGACCACTCTCCGGCCCGTCGGCGATCACCAGCAGCGCCATGTCGTCCAGGGAGAATCCCAGCGGGCTGTGGCAGGACAGGCACACGGAGTTCTCGAACGCCAGATGCTGCCCGCAGTTCGGGCACACGAAATCACGCATGAAGCACATCCCCCTCGTATGGCGCCACGTCCACCGCGACGTCGATCACGCTACTCTCGGAATCGGTGTAGATGATCCCACGCAGCGGCGGAACGTCCGCATAGTCTCGGCCCCAACCGACTGTGATGTAACGCTCGTCGACCATCTGGTCGTTGGTCGGGTCGAACCCCAGCCATTGATTTTCGGGCGTCCATACGGCTGCCCACGCATGGGTCGCGTCGATGCCGATCATGCGTTCCTTGCCAGGTGGCGGATCGGTGACCAGGTAGCCCGACACGTAGCTGACGGCAAGACCGTTGGCACGCAGGCACGCGATGGCCAGCCGGGCGAAATCCTGACAGACACCCTCGCGCGCCGCGAGCACCTCGTCGACCTGCGTGGACACCGTCGTCGACCCGGAGCGGTACGTGAAGTCGGCATAGATGCGGGAGGACAGATCCCTCAGCACTTCGACCAGTGGGCGGCCTCCGGCGAAGCTGGGGGCCGCGTAGTCGCGAACGGCGTCGGTGATCTCGGGCGGCCGCAGGTCGAGGGTGAACTCGGTGGCCAACACGCCGTCCAGCCCGGACGGGCGTGCCGACTCCCACCGCTCGCGCGCGGGACCCGACGAATACCGTTGCGGCGGGACAGGATCTACCTCGACAATCGACTTGCTGGTTACCGAGAGCCTGCGGTGCGCTGCGGTGACGTGGAAGTACGAGCTGATGTTGCCATAGACGTCGCGGCTGGTGGAGCGGTCGGCGGGCTCTGGGTCGATGCGCAGCTCGTGGGACAGGCAGCGCTGCCGTCCCAAGTCGCGTGGCGTCAGAAAGCCGCGACCGTACGAGCTGGTGACGACGTCGGAGTACCGGTACATCGTGCGGTGAATGATCTGATAGCAGCGGGGTGGCGTCATGGCATCACCCGGCGTTCGTCGGGGCCCCACAGCGGCTGCATGCCGCCCGGCAGCGACAGCTGCGTCGCGGTGATCACGTCGGACAGGTCACGCAGCCCGGCATGGATGCCGTCCAGCAGCCCGGCCAGCTCCGTGCGCCGGCCGTCGGCGTCGACGTCTTCGAGCTCGGCCGGGTCGAGCCGCCGCAACCGCGTGCTGATGTCGTCGACCAGCCGCTCCGGCCGTGACGACCCCGACGATCCCGGCAGGGCCCTCAGGTTGGCCCGAAGCCGTTCGAGCTGGAACACCAGCGACCGCGGGTTTGCGGCGTCGAAAAGCACCAGGTCGGCCACCGCGGCAACACTGACCTTGCCCGGGTTCCGCCGCCGGTAGATGACCGAGGATTCGCACGCCACCAGCGTCGACTCGGTGATGGTCTGCTCGGCGCCGACGCTGCGGGTCTGTGCCAGCGTCGCGCGCAGCAGCGCGGTCAGACCGAGTCCCCGCTCGATCCGTTTGCCGATGTCCATCATCGTCCAGCCGATGTCGTGCACCATCGACTCCGCCGCCACTCCGGACAACGCGAGCATCCCGGCTAGCGTCAGCGCCTGAGCCGACGCCAGCAGCGCGTCGCCCTCGGCAAGCGACTCGGGGGGCGAGTCGGACCTGTGCGCCACCGCGCGCTCCACCCCCGCCAGCACCATCCACGTGTCACCGGACAACTGGTCGCGAACCGCCCGCGCGGCCAGTGCCAGCCGCTCCACCGATTGAGCCAGTGATCCGGGCCGGTCGCGGTCCATCGTCAGCGACCACAGCGTCGACAGTGCCACGGCGATCATCTCGTGGCGGTCGCCGCCGGCATGGGTGTCGGTGCCGGTGATCTGGCCGAGCGCGGTCAGCAGCACGGGCACGCATTCGCTTTCTTCCATGCCCTGGCGGTGCCGGTACTCGTGATAGCGCTCGCGCGTGACGGCCAGCAGCCTGGCCAAGTTCTCGGCGCGCTCGCCGTAGCGTCCCAACCAGAACAGGTCCGACAACACGCGCGGCGAGCTGACGCCCTGGGTGCCCGCACCCGTCATCGCCGGCAGCGTGACCGAAGGCACCGTGACCGTCTCCGCTTGTGCGCGCTCGGTCGGCCGCACCCAAACATCCTTGGCGGCAATGGTATTCAGCTTGAAAGCGGCGTTGCCCGGTGCCATCACGTAGCCGAGGCCGCCGATCATCGGCGCGTAGCCGCCGCGCTGCGACACCGTGAACAGGCGCATGCCGACACTGGCCGACGCCAACGTCGCGGACCGCCAGTCGCTCGGCGCCGACGAGAACTGGGGCAGATCCTGGCCGATCCACTGCCACGGCGTGGCCTTGATCACGGCGGCCAGGTGGGCGCGCTGACCGGACGAGAGCATGGGCCCGACGATGGTGTCACCGCCGACGGCGGGCTTGATCAGCAGCGAGGACAGGTGCGCGAGCAGATGCGAACGCTCCGCGTCGATGCCGCCCCAGTACACCGGGGCGGTGTGCAGCATCGGCGTTTCATCGAGCAGCAGACCGGCCAGGTCGGGCAGAAAGCGCAGCAGCCCGGGACTTTCCAGAATTCCGCTGCCCAGGGTGTTGACAACGGTCACCTCGCCACGGCGCTGCACCTCGACGAGCCCCGCCACGCCGAGGCGGGAGTCCGCCCGCAGGTCGAGTGGATCGGCGTAGTCGGCGTCCACGCGGCGCAGTACCACGTCGACGCGCTTGAGCGTGCCGAGCGAGCGCATCCACAGCTTTCCGTCGCGGACGACGAGGTCGGCGCTTTCGACCAGCGGGAAGCCCAGCACCGTCGCCAGATACGCCTGATCGAAAGATGTTTCGGAGTGGATGCCGGGGCTGAGCACTACCACGACGGGGTCGTCGGCGGCGTCCGGTGCGGCGTCGATCAGCGCCAGCCGCAGGGCCTGGGCGAACGGCGACGTCGGCCGCGGTCCGATCCGTTCGTACAGGTCCGGCATCGCATGCGCGACGACCCGGCGGTCGGCCAGCGCGTAACCGGCACCCGATGGGGCCTGCGCCCAGTCGGCGTTGACGCGGAAGGCCCCCGACGCGTCCCTGCTGACGTCGCAGCCGTGCGTGAACAGCTGGTGGCGGCCGGGGATCTCGATTCCACGGGCCACCCGGACGTAGCCGGGATGGCCGAACACCAGCTGCGCGGGCAGCACGCCGCTGGTGATCGAGCGGCGCGCGCCGTACACGTCCCTCAGCACCGCGTCCAGGTGCCGCGACCGCTGGACGAGGCCGGCCTCCAGCACCTCCCAGTCGGCCGCCGAGATAAGCAGCGGCAGCCCGTCGAGTCGCCACGGGGCGGGCTCGGCGGTGCCGTGGCCGTTGGTGATCGCCTCGCCTTCGTGGTCGATCCGGATGTAGGTGATTCCGTCGTTGTCGACGAGTTCTCGCACCACCGACCGCAGCCGGTCCAGCCCCCCGCGGCCGCGCTCGCCCATCACGTCGGCCAGCTCCGCCCACCCCGGCCGGATCTCACCTGTCTGATCGACGAATTCGTCGTAGGCGGACTCGGGGCCGCCGCGCGGCTCGAACAGCGCCTCCTGCGTGCGCGCGGCGCGGTAGCCCGCGAGCAGACGATCAGGGTCGTGGCGGGGCCGCGCCGCCTTCTCGACCGGGTCAGTGCCGCTCCGGAGGACCATTACCGGAGAACGGTACGCACGCGTCGCAGGTCGAGGATCCCCGGCGCGCCGACATCGGTGGACAACCGTGCGTGCTTCTCCCGAATGTCGGACAGGTCGACCTGTCCCGGCGTGAACCCGGTCGCCTCGAAGCGCCGGCTGCGCCGCGATTCGGCCTCGACGGCATTGACCGGTGGCTCGTCGTATGCGCGGCCGCCGGGGTGGGACACATGGTAGGTACAACCGCCGCGCGACATGCCGGTCGCGGTGTCGACGAGCTCGAAGCGCAGCGGCCCGTCGACGGTGATCGTCGGGTGCAGCGCGCTGGGCGGCTGCCATGCGCGGAACCGGACGCCGCCGACCAGGATGTCCGGCTTCTGTGTGGCCAGCAGCGGCACGGGGTAGCCGTTGCAGGTGACGACGTAGCGCTGCCGGTCAGCGCCGATGGTGCGCACCTGGATGCGTTCCACCGACGAGTCGACGTAGCGGGCGGCGCCCCCGGCGGTCGATTCCTCGCCGAGGGTGTTCCACGGCTCGATCGCACCGCGCAGTTCGATCTCGACGCCGTCGAACACCGCGGTACCGATGCGGGGGAAACGGAATTCGGTGAACGGGTCCAGCCAGCTCGTGTCGAAGTCGACGCCGTGCGCACGCAGGTCCGTGGCGACGTCGGCGATGTCGTGAATCAAAAAGTGGGGCAACAGGTATCGCCCGTGCAGATTGTCGCCGTGGCGGATCAGCGGAGCCCGCAGCGGTTCCTCCCAGAACCACGCTACCAGCGAGCGCACCAGCAGGGACTGCACCATCGCCATCTGGACGTGCGGTGGCATCTCGAAGCCGCGCAGCTCCAAGAGCCCGAGGCGCCCGCGGGCGCTGTCGGGGCTGTACAGCTTGTCGATGCAGAACTCGGCGCGGTGCGTGTTTCCGGTGATGTCAGTCAGCAGGTGCCGCAGTGCCCGGTCGGTCACCCATGGCCTGGCCTTCCCATCAGCCGAGAGCCGCGCGATTTCGGCGAATGCGATCTCCAGTTCGTAGAGCGCCTCGGCGCGGCCCTCGTCGACTCGGGGCGCCTGTGACGTGGTACCGACGAACCGGCCTGCGAACAGGTAGGACAGCGACGGGTGCCGCTGCCAGTACGTCAGCATCGACACCAGCAGGTCCGGGCGGCGCAGCAGTGGCGAATCGGCAGGCGCGGTGCCACCGAGCGTGATGTGGTTGCCGCCGCCGGTTCCGCCGTGGGTGCCGTCGACGTCGAACGACTCGGTCGACAGCCGGGCGAACCGGGCCTGCTCGTAAAGGGTTTCCAGCTGCTCCTTCTGCTCCGCGAAGCTGGCCGTGGGCGCAACGTTGACCTCGATGACGCCGGGATCGGGCGTGATCGTCATCGACTTCAGTCGCGGGTCCTGCGGCGGCCCGTAGCCTTCGATGACCACCGGACAGTCTGCCTTGGCCGCGGCGGCCTCCACACGGGTGATCAGGTCGACGAAGTGCTCCAGCCGTTCGGTCGGCGGCAGGAACACGTGAAGCGTCCCGTCGCGGACCTCGGTGACCATCGCGGTCGTTGGCGCACTGTCTGAGTCGTCGATGACCGCGTCGGCGGGCTCGCGATCGACCGGAAGCAGCCCCGTGACGCTCAGCGGATCGGCCTCGTACGACGCCCGCGGCGGGTGCCAGCTGATCGAGTCCAGCGGTAGCCGCAGGCCGGCGGGCGAATCCCCGTCGACCAGCACGATGCGGCCACGTCGCAGCCGCCAGTCGGCGCTCGCCCAGCCCAGCTCGTCGTCGCGCCGGTGCAGCGGCAGCACGTAGGCTGCCGGCACGGCGACGGTCTCGTCGAGCCGTGCCAGCAGAGCGGCGCGGGCGCCCGGGCTGTCGTCGGCCAGGTCGTCCTCAGCGGCCACGGCCTCGCCTTCGGGCATCCGCACCTTGGCCACGAGTCGGCTCAGCGGGTCCTCGTAGACGGGGCGCACCTGGCCGGCGGGCAAGCCGAGCCCGTCGGCGATCGTGGCGAGGATCTGCTGGGCGGTGCCTGCGGCGACAGGGTCGGGCTCGGTCGTCCACGGGTCGGCCAGCAACGCGTCGTTGGTCCACAGCGGCAGGCCGTCGGCACGCCAGTACAGCCCAATCTCCCAGCGCGGCAGCGGTTCTCCGGGATACCATTTGCCCTGCCCGCGGTGCACCAGCCCGTGCGGTGCCCACACCTTCTTCAGCCGAGCGGCCAGGTTCCAGGCGTGTTGACGCTTGTGCGGCCCGTCGGCGGCGGTGGTCCACTCCTCGTCGACCTGGTTGTCGATCGACACGAACGTGGGCTCGCCTCCGACGGTCAGCCGGACGTCGCCGGCCGCCAGCCGCTGGTCCACCTTCGCGGCCACCTCGCAGATCGCCCCCCACGCCGCGTCGGTATAGGGCAGCGTGACGCGTGGGTCCTCGTGGACTCGGGTGACCGTGTTGGAGAAGTCGAGGACCGTCTCGCACACGTCGGTGGCCCCGGTGATCGGCGCTGCGGACGACGGGTGCGGCGTGGCCGCCAGCGGGATGTGACCTTCACCGGCGAAGAGCCCCGATGTCGGGTCGAGCCCGATCCAGCCGGCGCCGGGAATGTAGACCTCGGCCCACGCGTGCAGGTCGGTGAAATCGGCGGCCGGCCCGGACGGTCCGTCGAGCGCCTCGACGTCGGAGGCCAGCTGGACCAGGTAGCCGGACACGAAACGGGCGGCCAGGCCCAGCTGACGCAGGATGGACACCAGCAGCCACGCCGAGTCGCGGCACGAGCCGATCCCGCTGCGAAGCGTGAAATCGGGTGTCTGGACACCCGATTCCATCCGCACGCTGTATCCGACGTCCGCGTTGACCGCGCGGTTCAGCGCGACGAGGAAGTCGATGGTGCGGGTGCCCGCCGGCACCTGGAAATTACGAACCCAGGCCTGCACCAGCTCGCCCGGGCCGGAACCCTCATCGCCCTCGTCGACCGGGCGCAGATACGGCCGCAGGTCCTCGGCCAGCTCCTTGGGGTAGCTGAATGGAATCCGCTCTGCCCAGTCCTCGATGAAGAAGTCGAACGCGTTGATCACCTTCATATCCGCGATCAGGCCGACGGTGATCGTCAGCTGCCGGGTCCGGTTCGGGAAGACCAGCCGGGCGAGGAAGTTTCCGAACGCGTCCTGCTGCCAGTTGATGAAGTGGTCGGCCGGCTCGACCCGAAACGAATAGGCCTCGATCGGGGTGCGGGAGTGCGGGGCCGGGCGCAGCCGGACCACGTGCGGGTACACGTCGACCAGCCGGTCGAATGTGTAGCTGGTGCGATGCTCCAGCGCCACCTTGATGCCCATAGCAGGTGATCCCATCACAAGCTGAACAGGGCCGCAGCCGCTGCGGAACCGTCGCGGCGCTTTCCGGGGGTGTGCCGCACACCACGGAATCGAGCATCCGCGTTCTGGGTTGTATTATGCAACCCGGCATTGGAGCCGGGCTGACCCTATAGGAGACGACGATGACCGGATATGCAGGACGCGACGCCGTGATCGTGGGGGCGGTTCGCACCCCGATCGGCAAGGGCAAGCCCGGGGGCGCACTCTCCGGAGTTCACCCGACCGACCTCCTGGCGCACAGCCTGCGCATGCTCGTTGAGCGGACCGGAGTGGACCCGGCGCAGATCGACGACGTGATCGCCGGCGCGGTGACCCAGGTGGGCGAGCAGTCCGTGAACATCGCCCGCAATGCGTTGCTCGGCGCGGGCCTCCCCGAAACCGTGCCCGGCACCACGGTGGATCGGCAGTGCGGCAGCAGCCAGCAGGCCATCCACTTCGCCGCCCAGGGCGTGATCGCCGGCGCCTACGACATCGTCGTTGCGGCCGGTGTGGAGTCGATGAGCCGTGCGCCGATGGGCTCGAGTGTGCTCCCCGGCACCAACCCGTTCGGCGGGGCCTTCAAGCAGCGATACGCGGAAGGCCTTGTACCGCAGGGGATCAGCGCTGAACTGATCGCCGCTAAGTGGGGCTTCGACCGCCACCAACTCGATGAGTTCTCCGCGGGCAGCCACGAGAAGGCCGCGCAGGCGACCAAGGAGGGCCGATTCGACAGCGAGCTGGCACCGATCGCGGGGCTGCAGACCGATGAGATCATCCGCCCGGGCACGACGGTTGAGACCCTGGCCGGGCTGAAGCCCGCGTTCTACAACGAGGCCCACCAAGCGCGCTTCCCGCAGATCAAGTGGGAGATCACGCCGGGCAACTCGTCTCCCCTGTCAGACGGCAG
>NZ_DATFYW010000215.1:0-8480 GCF_035314905.1 Mycobacterium sp. | reverse complement strand
CCGGCACCGCTGCCGCCGCCGCCGACCGCGCACTCCCAGCCCGTCGGCCCGATCGTGTTGCGCGACGGCACCACTCTCCCGCCGCCCAACGACCAACCCATCACGGCCCCCAAACACCGGGCCGGCCAACGCAAGGCGTTCACACCACGAGCGTCAGGCTGATTGCGGTCATGCACGCATCCGCTGCCCTTTCAACGGTTTCGAACCGTGCCCATGTCCGGTGGAGTCCCGGCGGGCGATCGTGCAACGTTATAGCAGCTGATCGGGGCGGGTGGCCGTGACCAGCCCGCCGGCGCGCGGACCTCGCCGCACATCGATCGTCAGCCCACTTGTGCTGGGGGACAGCGACAACGCTCCTCCGGGCGCAGCTCAGATGGTACTCACCGACGAACAGAACCGCCGGGTGGTGCTGGTCGAACTGCGCTTAGGTCCCGGTGCCGATCCCGCCGCCGTCCGGCGAGACTTCCTCGCCTTCTTCGAGGAGGTGTTCCGCGGTGCCGACGCGCCGCCGCCGCCGGTTACAGTCGCGCGACATTACATGCGCTGTGTGCTGACCCCCGACGAGATCACCCAGCTAGTGCGTGGTGGCCAATCTCCAACGGACGCATCGACCCGGCGCGGCCTCGAGCTCATCTACCACGTGTGGCCCGACATGGTCATCCACGCCCACCTGGACCGGTCACTGTCGACCATCAAGGCGGACGCGGCCGCACACGCATTCCGCTGCGGTGGTTCGGGCGTCGTCTGGGCGATCCTCGACTCGGGCATCGACGAAAACCACCCGCACTTCGCCGCCCACAACACGTTGAGGGCGGACGCGGTCAAGAAATTGCACCGCGACTTCACGATCCCGTCGTCGGCAGGCGCCGCACGCTCGCCGTTGACCGACGGCTACGGGCACGGTACCCATGTCGCCGGAATCATCGCCGGCGAAGCACCGCACGACGAGAAGGCAATGCGGATCGCCTATAACGAACCGACCGCACAAGACCTGCCGCAGTGGGCCTTACGCACCCTCCCGGCGGGCGCCACGCTCTCCGGCGTCGCGCCCAAAGCCAACCTGGTGAGCCTCAAGGTTCTCGACGGCAACGGAAACACCCTGTCAAGCGTGGTGCTCGAGGCGATCGACTACGTGCGCACCGTCAACAGCGACGGTCGCGACCTGCGGATCCACGGCGTGAACCTGTCCTTCGGCTGTCCGTGGCCGGCCACCGAGTATGCGGCTGGACAAAGCCCGCTGTGCAGGGAATTGGACCTCTTGGTGGGTAGCGGTGTGATCGCGGTCGTCAGCGCCGGGAACGCGGGTGCGGGCGGAACTATCGAGGGCGTGGGCAACGACGTGTACGGGCAGCTATCCACGATTACAGATCCCGGAAACGCCGCAACCGCCATCACCGTCGGATCTGTGCACCGCTACCGACCCCACACCTACGGCGTCACCTTCAGCTCATCGAAGGGCCCCACGCTCGATGGGCGCCGCAAACCAGATCTGGTCGCCCCGGGCGAGCGGATCACCTCCGCCGCCACGGGGCAACTGATCGAGGGCGTGCCACCACTGCAGCCCGCGGCGGAAGATCCTGCACACGTCGCCCGTTATCGCGAAGACAGCGGCACCTCAATGTCGGCGGCCCACGTCTCCGGGGCGATCGCGGCCTTCCTGTCCGTCCGCAGCGAATACGTCGGCCAACCACAACTGGTAAAACAGCTATTCCTCGACACCGCATCAGACCTCGGCCGCCACGAGTTCTACCAAGGCGCGGGCCTGATCGACCTCATGCGAGCCCTGTCCGCCACCTAGCCCCGAGGGGAGACGGCAACATGACCGATATCAACGGCCTGGCGTATTACGAAGTCGACTTCAACGCCGACGGCACATTCGATACCACAACCGGCAGCGGCGACGGGGGGCTGCCGACGGCCATCGCCGCGGGAGGTGTCACCGATCTGTTCGTCCTGTCCCACGGCTGGAACAACGGCGTCGATTCGGCCCGCGACCTCTACCAGGCCATGTTCGGGCTGCTGGCCGACCAGCTCGGCAAGCACCTGCCCACCAGCGCAGCGGTCGGGGTCATCTGGCCCTCTCTGCTTTTCCCCGACGACGATCCGGCCACAGCACCCCCGGTGCCCTCAACCGGGGCGCAACTGGCAGCCGCGCTCGCCCCGGCCTTCCCCGGCCAGCAGCAACAACTGACCACCATGGGCCAACTACTCGACCAGCAACCCCAGGACCCCAGCAAGCTAACCGAATTTCACGATCTGGCCAAGGGTTTGGTGACCACGCCGCCACAAGGCATCGAAGACACCGGCGAAGCCGCGCTGCTCACCGCTGACACCGCAACGGCGTTCGGGCAGGCGGCCACGATGGCGCCACCGGCAAGCGGCGATGCGCAGGGAATCGAGAATCCCTTCACCGCGCTATGGAGCGGCGCGCGCGAAGTTCTGCGCACCCTGAGCTACTACGAAATGAAGAATCGCGCAGGAGTTATCGGACAGCACGGGCTCGGCCCGCTGCTGAGCAACCTGACCGGTCCCGGTGGTCCGCCCCGAATCCATCTGATGGGCCACAGTTTCGGCGCCCGGCTGGTCGCTTACAGCCTCGCCGGTCTGCGCGACGATCAGACCGGCACCGCCAGCCCGGTCAAATCTTTGACCCTGATCCAGGGCGCGTTCTCCCACTTCACATTCGCGTCATCGCTGATGTTCGATCCGTCCCGGTCCGGGGGTCTTGCCGGCTACACCAATCGGGTGGACGGACCGCTGCTGGCGACCTTCAGCAGCGCCGACAGGGCGGTGGGGTGGTGGTATCCCACGGCCAGCCTACTGGCCGGCCAGGACAGCGAATCCGCTGAAGACCCGACCTACCGCTGGGGCGCAATGGGGCACGACGCATATCAGCAGATTCCCACCCCCGCCGATGTTGTGCTTGCGGGCCAGGGTCAGCCATACAGCTTCCAGGCCGCCACGTTCTACGGCCTGGACGCCAATGCTGTCATCTGCAAAGACCTGTCGCCCATCAGTGGCGCGCACAGCGACATCCGACACCCGGAGGTGCTGTGGGCCGTCATTTCCGCCGCCGGGCTGGCCCACTAACAGGTGGCTCGCCCGCGCCGATCATATAGCGGCCCACTGGGACTCGGCTGGTTGGGCGCTTGGTCGAGGATGTCTCCCTCGTACGGCCCGCGATCGGCGCCGATCTCGATGACCACTTTCTCCAGCTGCCCGCGGAAGGCGAACGGCGACTCGTAGAGCGGGCTGACCGGGCTCAGGGGGTTCCGCCCGACTGACACCCCGACCGCGTTGACGTGCGTTCCCAGGGTCACGGGAATGTCCGCGCTGCCCGCCGGGGCGCCGTCGATCTCGAGGGACCCGGTGCCCCGCAGCCGCCCGGCCTTCGTGAACCGGTAACGCAGCCGGCTCGCCCCGGCGGGCACCGGGAACGACGACCGGATGGTCGTGTGCTCGCCCGCGCAGTTGTAGTCGTGGACCAGGTGGCCCTCGTGCACGAACAGGCTGTAGCCGGAGAACCGGTCGCCGTGGCAGATGAGCACGCCGTCGCCGACGTCCGACACGTGCGCGGTGATCGTGTAGGACACGTCCATCAGATTCGCCGCGCCCTCGCCCGGAATCCGGCTGCTTCCCGGGTAATACACGAAAGTCGAGCGATCGGTGATCGGCCGCGGTCTGGACGCCAGGAACCGCTCCAGGATGCGGTCGTCGAGCGGCAGGACGTGGTAGCGCCGGGCCTCCGACCACCACAGCTCTACGAGCTCGTCTCGCAGTTCCGGGTGGGTCGCGGCGAGGTCGCGGCATTCGGAGAAGTCGCGGTCGAGGTGGTAGAGCTCCCACCGGTCGTCGTCGAAGTCGGTCCCCGGTGTGTGGTAGGTAACCGCCTTCCAGCCCCGGCGCCAGATGGCGCGGTTGCCCAGCATCTCGAAGTACTGCACGGTTTTCGGTGACGGGGCGTTCGGATCTGTCAGGGTGGAGGCGAAGCTCGTGCCTTCGATCGGCATCTGCTCGATGCCTGAGATCTCATGGGGCGCTTCGATTCTCAGGAGCTCGAGCACGGTCGGCAAGACGTCTGTTGCGTGTGTGAATTGGGTGCGGACGGTGTTGGTGCCCGGTATTCGGCCCGGCCAGGTGACGATCAGCGGGTCGCGGATCCCGCCCGAGTGGGTGTTCTGCTTGTAGCGCTTCAACGGGGTGTTGCTGACCTGGCCCCACCCCATCGGATACACCGGATACGTCGTCGGCCCGCCGATGGCGTCGAGGTCGGTGATCTCGTCGTACGGCAGCCCGTTCACCCACCGTAAGTAGTTGACCGACCCGGTGGGCCCGCCCTCGAGGGTCGCGCCGTTGTCGGACAGGAAGATGACGAGGGTGTTGTCGCGCAGCCGGCCTAACAGGCGGCCTAGTTGTGCGTCGGTGTGGTCGATCATCGCCGCGTAGACCTCCTGCAGACGGGCGCTCACCGCCCGCTCGGACGGGCTGAGGTCCTCCCACGGCTTTACTCCGGTGTTGCGTGGCGCCAGTCGGGTGCCCTCGGGAACGATTCCGAGGTCGATTTGGCGTTGGATGACCTCGTCGCGACAGCGGTCCCATCCGCGGTCGAAGGCACCGCGGTATTTCTCGATGTACTCGCGTGGCGCGTGCAGCGGCGAGTGCGCGGTCCCGAAGCACAGGTACAGGAAGTACGGCTTCTCGGGCAGCACCGAGACGTGGTCATTGATGAACTCGGATGCCCGGTCGACGAGGTCTTCGGTCAGGTGGTAGCCGTCGCGCTCGGTCGGGTGACCGCGGTCACGCTCGGTCGGGCGATCGCGGTGGCGCGGCGGTGGCTCGATGCGGTGGTTGTCGTACACGAGGTCGGGCGCCCAGTGGTTGGTGGCGCCGTCGAGGAAGCCGTAGTAGCGGTCGAAGCCGCGCTGCAGCGGCCACTGGTCGTATGGTCCCGCGGCGGTCGTTTCCTCGATCGGGGCCAGGTGCCACTTGCCGACGGCGAAGGTCGCATAGCCGCTTTGCCGGAGAATCTCGGCCAACGTGCCGGCCCGCTTCGACACCCGGCCCCGGTACCCCGGGAAGCCGGTGTCCCAGTTGGAGACCACGCCCATCCCGACCGAATGGTGGTTGCGCCCGGTCAGCAGGCAGGCCCTGGTCGGCGAGCAGAGCGCGGTCGTGTGGAAGTTGTTGTACCGGAGTCCCTTTGCGGCTAGATGGTCGATGTTCGGTGTGTCGATCTGTGAGCCGAAGCAGCCGAGGTCGGCGAAGCCCACGTCGTCCAGCACGATGATCACGACGTCCGGGCTGCCGGCCGGCGGGCGTTTCGGCTGGGGCCACCACGGGGTGGACTCCGCAATGGTGCGGCCTATAACGCCGTGGAATTCGTCGCTCATGGGGCTCACTCAGTCGACCGGCTCAGTCGACCGGGACGTCGAGAACCGGGCGCTCGACGCCGGCGCCGGGGCCGTCGAAGTGCCACCACTCACCCGAGTACACCGTCAACCCGCCTGCGCTCATCGCGTTACGAAGGCGGGCCCGGTTCGCCTGCTCGTCCGCACTGACACCGTCGGTGGTGAACGCGTGGGCGCGCGGCGAGAAGTCATCCAAGTCCGTCCCCATGTCGAGCAGGCAGAGTCCGCCAAGTTGGCGCTCGGGCGGGCACTGGTCTTGCCGGGTGGCGAGGGTCACGTCGACGGAGCGGCCGGTCTCGTGGCTGCGGGCGTACGGGCCGGGCTTGGCGACCCAATCGGGGTTCGGGACGTCCTGGAACATCTTGACCTGGACATCGTGCGGCCGGTAGCAGTCCCAGAAGACGAGGACGTCTCCCTGGGGGCGCAGGGCGTCGGCGGCTGTTTCGAGACCCCGGGCCATGGACTGGTGCACCAGGCAGCGGGCGTCGGCCGGATACAGGGGCGTGTGGGTGAAGTTGTCGGGGGTCGCATAGCGGAGGTCGATGATCGCGTCGGGGACGACGGTCCTGACGTCTATGAATCCCGCGGCCTGCGCCGCAGCGCTGACCGGTGGCACGTCGGCGGGGAATGGGGCGGTGGTGGCGACGGCGCTGATTGAAGGCGCGGTGGTGGTGGGCGAATGGGGGGCGTTTGTGGCCGCCTTTGGTGCGCCGCAGCTGGTGCTGAACGCGACGAGAAGCACGGCGGCGAGTAACCGTCTCACGGTAAGGCCCTATCTGGGGTCGTGGAGACATCTCGGGTCGTGGAGACGGCGAGGGTTAGTTGCGCAACCATGGGACCAAGTTAGGTCATCCGCTGCAGGCAACGACCACAAAGACCTTCGGAATGCTCCGTCGTCGCCGCCCGATGTCAGCCGATAGTCCGCACGGCGGGTAGCCCGTCGATGAGCCGGCCACACGGCCACAGAGCATCTGTGCCGTTTCGGGTCGGCCTTCATGCCACACTCCCGGATATGGACATACGGATACACCAGGCCGACGGCCGTGTAATTCATTACCCCGACGCGACCGGTTATGACCTGATGCCGGACGCCGCGCTCAAGGTCGAAATCGATGGAAGCCTGATGTTCTTCAATCCGGGTTACTGGCTTCAATTCGCGATCGATACGCAGGATCCGGACCCGTTCAACCTCAACCTCAACCCACTGAGCTAACGGGACGCGATCAGCGCGCGGAGTGCGGCGGGTAACCGGCCCTGCGCCGTGGCGGGGTCGCGAGACCTCATGGCGTGCACTGCCAAGAGACATCGCGGTGTTCGGCCGGGTGACCTGGAAGGCGGTCGACGCCTAGGGTTGGAAGCAGCCCTTGATCCGCCGCAGCGGAATGAACGTATTCACCCGAAGGCCGCCATCCGAACGCCGTGTCAGCGCTGACCGTTTTGATGCCAGCAAACTTATCGGTCCGAGCAGCATTCGCAAAAATCCCCGTCCGCCTGAATTTGTTCTACGGTGTGGATATGTCGTGGCAAAACATTCGCATCTCGCGGTTCGGCGGCCCCGAGGTCATGGAACTAACGGACCAGGCGACCGTCCCCGAACCTGGCCCCGGCGAGGTCCGCGTCAAGGTCCTGGCCGCCGGCACCGGCTATACCGACATCTTCATCCGGCGCGGCCGCTACCCGGACTACAAGGGGCCGGTGCCGTTCACCCCGGGCTACGACATCGTGGGCATCGTCGACAGCGTCGGTCCCGGCGTGGCCAGCCCGCACGAGGGCCAGATGGTGGCCGATCTGTGCGTCGTCGGCGGCTACACCCAATACGCGATCCGGCCGGCGCGGTTCCTGGTGCCCGTCCCCGATGGCGTCGATCCGGCCGAGGCGGTGTGTATCCCGCTGGCCTACCTGACCGCTTTCCAGATGCTCACCCGGTACCGCAAGCTACCGCCGGGTGCAACGATCCTCGCGATCGGCGCCTCGGGCACGGTCGGCACGGCGCTGCTCGATCTGGCGCGGCATTTTGGACTGAACGCCATCGGCACCTGCTCGGCCGCCAACATGGGCGTGGTCGAGAGCTTCGGCGCGAAGGCAATCGACTATCGCGACGGCGATTTCGTCGAAACAGTGCGCACGCTCACTACCGGACAGCCCAACGCACACAAGGGCCGCGCCGGCGTGGACGCCGCCTTCGACGCGATCGGCGGAGCGCATTTCGCTCGCTCGTTCGCGTGCCTGGGATCCGGTGGGCTGCTCGTCGGCTACGGGTCGCAGACCATGGCCGAGGGGCGCGAAGGCCTGCTTGCGGCGGGACTGGGCTTGGTCCGGCTCCAACTCTGGGGCGCGTTCCGCTTCCTGTTCAGCGGCCGCCGCGCGGTGTGGTACAGCATCACAGCCCGCCGATCGAAGCAACCGGAACAATTCAAGGACGACATGGCCACACTGTTTGGCCTACTGCGCGACGGCGCCATCCATCCCGCCGTCATCGACCGCCTACCCCTGGCGGCCGCGCGCGACGTCCATACCCGCATCGAGGCAGGCGGACTCGGCGGCAAGATCGTTCTGACTCCGTGGCCCGCGCCGGCTGCGTCGCTCGATGCGTCGGCCGAACGCAGCGAAGACGGTGCGTGAACCTCGCAGCGAGGCCGACCGGCGAAGCCGTGTAAGTGATTTCGCGCAAACGAACGGGCCAGACGGGGCGGCACGACCCGGGAAGGGCCGGGGGTGCGGCAAATTCGCGTAACGGCACCCGGTGTCGCCGCTCAGGGATGTCGCCGCTCAGCTGTTAAACCAACGTAGGCGCTGCTCAGCGCACCGTCTCGGGGATGGAGTCAAGCGCATGCAGTACGTGTACCGCGAGTACTCCCGCAGCCTCTTCGTCAAGGGCGGAGTACTTCGTCACGGTGTCCCGGACGAGTTCCAGACGGTTTTGGTAGGGCGTGCGAGATTTCGTTCCGCTAACCATGATTTATTTCCTGTTCTGTCGAGGGCGTCGCTGAAACGAACAGGCGCTCGACACCGCTCACGCTACTCCTGTTTCCGGGTCACCGAGTGCGGAGGGGCGTGCGGGTATTCCGGGAG
>NZ_DATFYW010000214.1:0-20193 GCF_035314905.1 Mycobacterium sp. | reverse complement strand
CGCGAGGGCTATCGCTATGAACCCGGGTCGGTTTATCCCGAGCTTGTATGGTCTCGCTCCGAGCGGCTCGGGTGAACCCACTCGGTGCCTGGCTGAATGACGGCTATGACGGTCGGCGCCGCATCGCGCAATAGCGATGGTCGCGCTCGCCTAAGTCTTCATTCGGGCGTCCGGCCCCGAATGGCGCCGGTTGCCCAGGGCCAGTATCCCACACCGCTGCCAGTGATCGCCCCGGGCGCTGTTCAGTCCGTGTTCAGCGCTCGTTCAGGCCGGGTGTCCAGGCGCGTGTCCGGGCGGGAACCACAGCGCGATCTCGCGCTCGGCCGACTCCGGCGAGTCGGACCCGTGCACGAGGTTGTGCTGGGTCTGCAGCGCGAAGTCACCGCGGATCGTGCCCGGGACGGCCGCCTCGACCGGGTCGGTGCCCCCGGCGATCTGCCGGAACGCCGTGACGGCCCGTGGGCCTTCGACGATCGCCACCACGACCGGACCCGACGTGATGAACTCCAGCAGCGAGGGGAAGAACGGCTTGCCCTCGTGCTCGGCGTAGTGCCGGCGCGCCAGATCCGCGGTGACGGTGCGCAGCTGCAGCGCCGCCAACGACAAGCCCTTGGCCTCGATCCGGCGGATGACCTCACCCACCAACCGCCGCTGCACGCCGTCAGGTTTGATCAACACGAGGGTCCGCTCGGTCACGGCGCACACAGTACCTGTGCGCCCGACTACTCCCGCGGCGGTTGCTGGCCCGGCAGCAGGCCGCGCTTCTGCCGGCGCAGCACCTCGTTGCGCAGGTAGACGATCAGCAGCCACACCCCCGCGAAGATCGCGCCGATGAACCCGATCGCCGGATGCACGAACACCCCGGCGATCACCACCAGCTGCATCGCCAGGTTGACCCAGATCGCCCACGGCCGGCGCTGCACCGCCGCCAGCAGCACCAGCACCACGGCCAGGCCGATCAGGTAACTCCCGGTCACCACGGTCAACCCACGGCCGACGACCGCGACGACGGGCAGCGCGAGCAGCACCACGACGGCCTCCAGCACAAGCGTGCCGGCCATCACCCCGCGGAAGCTCTTCCACGGGTCGGGCGGCTCGACGGCTGCGGGCCCGGGGGTCATTGCGGATCCCTGCCGAACAACGTGCGGACGGCGCCCGCGGTGACCACCGAACCGGTGACGACGATTCCGCTTCCGGCCAGGTTCTCGCGGCCGGATTCCTCGACCAGCGCGGTCGCCGTCTCGATCGCATCCGGCAGCGTCGCGGCGGTGACCACCCGCTCGGGACCGAACCTCGCGATCGCCGCGTCCGCCAGCTCGTCGACGCCCATGGCCCGCGGCGAGCCGTTCTGCGTGACGACCACCTGGTCGAAGACCGGCTCGAGCGCGGCGAGGATCCCGGCGACGTCCTTGTCGGCCATCACCGCGACCACCCCGACCAGGCAGCGGAAATCGAACTCGGTCTGCAGCGCCCGCGCCAGCGCCTGCGCCCCCGCGGGATTGTGGGCAGCGTCGGCGAACACGGTCGGCGCGCTGCGCACCCGCTCCAGCCGCCCCGGGCTGCTGACCACCGCGAACCCGGCACGAACCGCGTCGACATCGAGTTGGCGGTCCGCTCCCGCGCCGAAAAACGCCTCGACCGCCGCGAGTGCGAGCGCGGCGTTGTGGGCCTGGTGCTCGCCGTGCAGCGGCAGGAAGATGTCGTCGTACACTCCGCCCAGGCCCTGCAGCCGAAGCACCTGCCCGCCGACGGCGACCTGGCGGCTGCGCACCGCGAACTCCGAATCCTCCCGCGCGACAGCCGCATCCGCGCGCAGGCACTGCGCCACCAGCACCTCCATCGCGGCCGGCGCCTGACGGGCGATCACCGCGACGGTGTCGGTCGCCACCAGCGAGTCGGGTTGCCTGGTGATGATGCCCGCTTTCTCCGCCGCGATGTCGGCGATGTCGTCGCCGAGGTACTCCGCGTGGTCGATGCCGATCGGCGTGATCACCGCGACCGGGGCGTTGACCACGTTGGTGGCGTCCCACCGCCCCCCGAGGCCGACCTCGACGACGGCAACGTCGACGGGTGCGTCGGCGAACGCCGCGAAGGCCATCGCGGTCACCACTTCGAACTTGCTCATCGCCGGGCCGCCCGCGGCCTGCGACTGCAGGTCGACCATCTGCACGAACGGCTCGATCTCCCGGTAGACCTCCACATAGCGGGCCGGGCTGATCGGCTCGCCGTCGATCGCGATGCGCTCGACCGCCGACTGCAGGTGCGGGCTGGTGGTCCGGCCCGTCCGCCGGTGCAGCGCGGTCAACAGCGCGTCGACCATCCGCGCCACCGACGTCTTGCCGTTGGTGCCGGCGATGTGAATCGACGGATAGGCACGCTGCGGGGAGCCGAGCAGCTCGAGCAGCGCGCTGATCCTGGTCAGGCTCGGCTCGATCTTGGTTTCCGGCCAGCGCTGGTCCAGCAGGTGCTCGACCTGCAGCAGCGACGCGATCTCGTCGGGCGTCGGGTCGGGGGTCGGGTCGGGTGCACTCACATCGCGGCCAGCCGGCCGGCGATGCGGTCCACTTCCTCGCGCGCCACCTGCCGGCGGGCCCGGATCTTGTCGATGACCGCGGCGGGAGCCTTGGCCAAAAACGCCTCGTTGTCGAGTTTGGCGGTGGTCCCCTCGAGTTCCTTCCGCGCGGCCACCAGATCCTTCTCGAGCCGTCGCCGCTGCGCCTCGACGTCGACACTGCCGGACGTGTCGAGTTCGACGACGACGGTGCCCCGGCTCAGCCGCACCTCCACCGAGGCGGTGGGATCGAAGTCGGCGCCCGGCGGCTCGAGCCAGGCCAGCGACGTCACCGCCGGCACCGCTGCGGCCAGGTCGGCGGCGTCGACACCCGACAGCCGGGCCGGGACCTTCTGCCGGTCGGCCAGCCCCTGGTCGCTGCGGAACCGCCGCACCTCGGTGACGAGCCTCTGCATGTCGGCAATGCGCCGCGCCGCCAAGGGATCGGAGGTGGCACCGGACGGTGCGGGCCAGGCCGCGATCACCACAGACTCACCGCCCGTCAGCGCCTTCCACAGCACCTCGGTCACGAACGGCATCACCGGATGGAGCAGCCGCAGGAGTGGGTCGAGTACCGCGGCCAGCACCGCGGTGGTGTGCGCAATACCCTGCCCCAGTTGCACTTTGGACAGCTCGACGTACCAGTCGCAGAACTCGTCCCACGCGAAGTGATACAGCGCCTCGCAGGCCCGACTGAACTCGTATGCGTCGAACGCCGAATCCACCTCGGCGCGAACCTCTTCCATCCGCCCCAGGATCCACCGGTCCGCGTCGGTGAGCTCTGCGAAGTCCGGCAGCGGCGCGGGGGCGGCCCCGTTCATGAGCGCGAAGCGGGTCGCGTTGAACAGCTTGGTCGCGAAGTTGCGTGATGCCCTGACGTGGTCCTCGCCGATGGAGAGGTCGCTGCCGGGGCCGGCGCCGCGGGCGAGGGTGAACCGCAGCGCGTCGGCGCCGAACGTCTCGACCCAGTCCAGCGGGTCGACGCCGTTGCCGCGGGACTTGCTCATCTTGCGGCCGAACTCGTCGCGAATCAGCCCGTGCAGGAACACATTCTTGAACGGCACCTGCGACCCACGCCTGCCGTAGACCGTGATCGCGTCGTCGTCGGCGACGAACATCCCGAACATCACCATCCGGGCCACCCAGAAGAACAGGATGTCGTAGCCGGTCACCAGAACGCTGGTGGGATAGAACTTCTCGAGGTCTGCGGAATGGCCGGGCCACCCCATCGTGGAGAACGGCCACAGTGCCGACGAGAACCAGGTGTCGAGCACGTCCGGGTCCTGCTCCCAGCCTTCCGGCGGGGTTTCGTCGGGTCCGACGCACACCATCCGGCCGTCGGGCGCGTGCCAGATCGGGATCCGGTGGCCCCACCACAGCTGGCGGGAGATGCACCAGTCGTGCATGTGGTCCACCCAGGCGAACCAGCGCGGTTCCAGGCTCGCCGGGTGAATCACGATGTCGCCGTTGCGGACCGCGTCCCCCGCGGTTCTCGCGAGCTGGTCGACCTTGACCCACCACTGCAGCGACAGCCGCGGTTCGATCGGCTCGCCGCTGCGCTCGGAGTGCCCGACGCTGTGGATGTAGGGCCTCTTCTCCTCGACGATGCGACCCTGCCCGGCCAGCGCATCGCGGACCTTGACGCGAGCCTCGAAGCGGTCCATCCCGTCGAAAACGGTTCCGGTGTGCGCGATCCGGCCCCTGGTGTCCATGATCGAGGGCATCGGCAAGCCGTGCCGCAGCCCGATCTCGAAGTCGTTGGGGTCATGGGCAGGCGTGACCTTGACCGCGCCGGTGCCGAATTCGGGGTCGACGTGCTCGTCGGCGACGATCACGAGTTCGCGGTCGAGGAACGGGTGCGGCAGCGTCCGCCCGACCAGGTCGCGGTAGCGCTCGTCGCCGGGATGCACCGCGATCGCCGTGTCGCCGAGCATCGTCTCCACGCGGGTGGTGGCCACCACGATGTGCGGCTCGGCGTCGTCGAGCGAGCCGTAGCGGAACGAGACCAGCTCACCTTCGACGTCTTCGTATTTGACCTCGAGATCGGAGATCGCGGTCTGCAGCACCGGCGACCAGTTGACCAGCCGTTCGGCACGGTAGATCAGGCCCGCGTCGTAGAGCCGCTTGAAGATCGTGCGCACCGCACGCGAGAGGCCCTCGTCCATCGTGAAACGGTCGCGGCTCCAGTCCACGCCGTCGCCGAGCCGGCGCATCTGGGCGCCGATCGTGCCGCCGGAGTCGTGCTTCCAGTCCCAGACCTTGTCGATGAAAAGCTCGCGGCCGAAGTCCTCCTTGGTCTTGCCGTCGACCGCCAACTGCTTCTCGACGACCGTTTGGGTGGCGATGCCGGCATGGTCCATCCCCGGCAGCCACAGCACCTCGTAGCCTTGCATCCGCTTGCGGCGGGCCAGCGCGTCCATCAGCGTGTGGTCCAGCGCGTGGCCCATGTGCAGGCTGCCGGTGACGTTGGGCGGGGGCAGCACGATCGAGTAACCGGGTTTGCTGCTGTTGGGGTCCGCGGTGAAATACCCGGCATCGACCCAGCTCTGGTACAGCTCGCTTTCGACGGCCCCGGGGTCCCACGACCCGGGCAGCGCTGGGGGCACCTCCCGCCCGCGGGGGACAGCTGCGGCGCGATTCGAACCGGGGGTCACCAGTCAATTCTAGGAATCCGGGCAGCCGGGCCGCGAAGCCGGTGCTCAGCCGAGCCGGTCGGTGCGCAGCAACACCCCGGCGGCCGGCAGCCGGGCCAGCAGCGCGTCACCCATCGCCGCCGCGGGGGTGAGCACACCGCGCAGGTCCGACAGCCTGTCGCGGTCGGACGCCAGCGCCAGACCGCTCTCGCCGAGCAGCACCGCCGTCGCCGTGTAACCCGGATCGCCGCGCTGTGCCATGGTCGCGACATACCGCGCGCCGGTGGTCGTCGTGGTGTAGGTCCGCACCTCGTAGTAGCCCCGCTCACGCGCCGCTTCGCCGGGCCCAGTGCCCGGCTTCGGCAGCATCCGTTCGACCAACCGGCGGGGCAGCAACCGAAAATACCGGTTGCCGAGGGCAGACAGCCCGGCGGTGGCGCCGGTGGCCATCGCCGCCACCACCGGCGCGGCCAGGGAGGACCCGAAGCTGATCACCTCGCTGTAACGGAACCGGCGACCGTAGGCCCAATCCTGTAAAGCGTTGCTGCGCCGAACGATTCGCGTGTTGAACGGGGCCATCACGAAACCGCCGGTCCAGGTGCCGGCCAGTTCGGGGGCAATCCCGCGGCCGCGTCGCCACGGCAGATCTGGTTGGGCGCCGAGTTCGGGTTCGGCGGAGCGGTCAGGGGTCAGCGTGTAGGGATCGCCGAGCGCGCGACGCACGCCGGGATCGCTGGAGGCGGCGCGCATGATCTCCGCCCCGGAGGCGATCGTGCCGCCCGAGAGGCCACCCGACATGCGAAGCACATACGTGGTGTCGCCCAACTCCCCTGCGCCGTCCTCCCGGACGCGGCGATGAAGCGCGTACACCGTCAAATCGGAAGGGATGGAATCGAATCCGCAGGCGTGCACGATGCGTGCTCCGGTGTCGGCGGCCTGTTTGCCGTACAGGTCGATGCTGTCGCGGACGAACGGCGCCTCCCCGGTCAGGTCGGCGTAGTCGGTCCCCGCGGCGGCGCACGCCGCCACCAGCGGCATCCCGTACCTGGTGTACGGGCCGACCGTCGTCACCACCACCCGGGTCCGGGCCGCCATCGCGGCCAACGACGACGGCTCCGACGCGTCGGCGGTGATCAACTGCCAATCCCGGGCGCCGGCGCCGAGGCTGTCGCGGACCGCGGCCACCCGGTCGGCCGAACGGCCCGCCAGGCCGATGCGGACGGTGCCGCCGGCCCGCGCCAGGTATTGGGCGGTCAGCTTGCCGACGAAACCGGTGGCCCCGTACAGCACGATGTCCAACTCACGCTGCGCTGCGCTCATGGCGCGTCACGCTACCCGACGGCCGGGAACGTCGAACGGCGTTGCGGCGATGCCGCGTTGGTTGCCGTTTTGGCGATGGTTGCCGTTGCGGCGATGCGGCGTTGGTTGCCGTTGCGGCGATGCCGCGTTGGTAGCACAGTCGAGCCCATGGCCAAGCACATCGTGGTGGTCGGCGCGGGCATGGCGGGTCTGGCGACGGCGGTGGCGCTGCAGCGCCGCGGTCTGGACGTCACGGTCTTCGAGGAGCGCGCCGACATGTCGAACGGCGCCGGGATCAGCATCTGGCCCAACGCGCTGGCCGCGCTCGGCGCGATCGGGCTCGGCGACGCGGTCCGGGAGGCCGGCGGCAGGGTGACCGCCGGCGCGCTGCGCTGGCGCGACGGGACGTGGCTGCGCCGGCCGAACCATGACCGGATGGTCCGCGCGCTCGGGGAGCCGCTGGTCGTCGTGCGGCGGGCGACGCTGACCGACGTGCTGAGAAGTGGCCTGGCCCCGGACACGGTGCGCCACGGTGTGACCGTGCGTGGGCTGACCGCCGGCGCCGGCGGCGTGTCGCTTCGGCTGTCCGGCGACTCCGGCTACCACGCGAGCGGTGTGGTCGGCGCCGACGGCACGCGGTCGGTGGTGGCCCGCCACCTCAACGGGCCGTTGCGCCAGCGGTACGCCGGCTACACCGCCTGGCGCGGGGTGGCGGCCTGCGCGATCGATCCCGACCTGGCCGGGGAGACGATGGGCCCCGCGGTGGAGTTCGGGCACGTGCCGATGGGCGGGGACCACACCTACTGGTTCGCGTCCGAACGGGCGCCGGAGGGCGCCACCGCGGCCGAGGGTGAGCTCGCCTATCTTCGCGCCAAATACTCGGCGTGGGCGGAACCCGTGCGCACGGTGCTGTCGACCACCGACCCGGCGGCCCTGCAGCGACACGACAGCTATGACCGGAGCACCGCGCGCACATGGGCCCGAGGTCCCGTCGTCGCGGTCGGCGACGCCGCGCACGCGATGCGGCCGCACCTTGGTCAGGGCGGCTGCCAGGCGCTGGAGGACGCCGCGATCCTCGCCGCGTTCGTCGGCGACGGCGCCGACCTGCCGACGGCGTTCAGCCGGTTCGCCGGGTTCCGGCGCCCGCGGGTCGCGCCGCTGATCCGCGAGTCGGCGCTGATCGGACGGATGGTCAACCTGCGGCCCGCACCGCTGCCCGCAGCGGCCGGCCGCGCCACGGTCCTGATCCCCGAGGCGCTGGCCACCCGGCACCTGGCGGCGGTCGCGTCGCGCACGGCCTTCGCGATGCCCACCGACCGCGACGTGCAACCGGCATGAACGCGATCGCGATGGCCGGTTTGCTGGTGGAGGCCGCCGACCCGGGCGAAGTCGCCGGGTTCTGGGGCAGCGCGCTCGGCGGTGAGGTCCGCCCGCTGCTCGACGGCGCGGTGCAGGTGCGGGGCGACTTCCCCGAGCTGACGTGCTATGCCCAGCCGGAGCCCAAGGCGGTCAAGAACCGCGTCCACCTCGACCTGTACGTCGCCGCGGTGGAACCGCTGCTTGCCCTGGGTGCGCGGCTCCTCGACGAGTACGGGCCCGACCGGGTGACGCTTGCCGACGTCGAAGGCAACGAGTTCTGCGCGTTCCTGACGCCGCAGGCGCCCTCCTCGCCGCCTGCCCGGGTCTTCGCGGTGTGCACCGACAGCGACCGGCCGGAAGAGCTGGCGGCGTGGTGGGCGCCGCTGGTGTCCGCCCGGATCGACGCCGGCACCGACGGCACGCCCCGTTGGTTGTCCGGGCCCGCGGGCTGGCCAGGGCTGATCTGGAAGTTCGTCCGGGTGGCCGACCCGCGCGTGGCGCCGAACCGATGGAGGTGGACGGTCCGGGGCGACACCAGGCGCCTCATCGCGGCGGGCGCGAGAGTCGCCGAGGCCGGTGTGCTGCTCGATCCCGCGGGCAACGAGTTCAGCGTCACCGACTAGGTCCGGCCGGCAAACGGGCCTACCGGGGCGACAGGGCCGCCATCACGGCCCGGCCCGGGTTGGTCAGCGCGCTGCACATCCGCTGGAAGTCGACGACAAGGAAAACACCGGCGGGCAGCGCCTGGCACCCGTTGGCCACCGGCGTGCTCCACACCGGCGACGAACCGCCGGCCGCGCCGCACCGGGGCCACGCGCCAAGGCCCTGGGTTCTCTCGACGTTCTCGGCCACCCGGATCTGGTCCTCACGGCTGGCGGTCGCCGGCGATCCGAGGCCGCCGTTGGCGTCCCAGGTGGCCTGGCTGAACTGCAGGCCCCCGTAGTGCCCATTTCCGGTGCTGGCCGACCAGTCACCGTCGGACTCGCACTGCGCGACCGCGTCCCAGTTCACCGGGTCAGCCTTTGCGGTGCCGGTCCAGAAGGCCATCGCCCCGGCGAACAGCGCGCCCGCGATGGCGAACAACAACAGAATCCTGCGGATGTCCAACACGTCCGTCCCTTCCGCCAAGCCCCCGAGACATCGGCCGCAAGTGACGGGCGGTGTGCCGTATCAGGTGCGGTTGATTAGGTGATCGCGACGTGTCGGAATCGTGTTACAGGCGTTATCTGTGGTATTGGGGTGGCCGCTGGGTCTGCAGAGAAAAAGCGGTGCCGGGCCTCGGGCCCGGCACCGCTGTTGACACCCAGGGGTGTCCGCAAAACAGCAGGTCAGCCGCGGTGACCGCAGACCGGCCACGCGCCGAGACCCTGCGAGTGCAGGACGTTCTCGGCCACCCGGATCTGCTCCGCGCGCGACGCGTTCTCCGGCGAACCCGCACCGCCGTTGGCGCGCCAGGTCCCCAGTGTGAACTGCAGGCCGCCGTGGTAGCCGTTGCCGGTGTTGGTGGACCAGTTGCCGCCCGACTCGCACGAGGCGATCGCGTCCCAGTCCGGGTCCGCGTGTGCGGTCGCGGTCGACAGGGCCAGCGGGGCAGCAAGCAGCCCGCCGGTGATCGCAGCCGTGGTGAACGTCTTGCGGAGGTGAATCACATCGTTCCTTTCGCCGGGCGCGCGCCACCACCCGCCCGCGTGGCGTCGCCCCGGGGAGGAAGTTGTGCTGGGCCGTGCCGTCTCGGTGAGACACGACAGGGGAGGCACGAGTCGCCTCACCGGGTGTCACACCCGGCGGCCGCTGGGGGTGTTCTGATCCCGACGGCCCCACTCACACGCAGGTTCATGTTTTTGAATTGTTTTGCTCCGTTTCGAAGACGAGGGGAACGTACAAACCTGTTCGCGGTAAGTCACATCGAGTGAACCGCATATCTCGGAAATATCACGAGCTGGTCACCGCGGAAGCTGAGAGGAGTCTGTGCAGGTCATGGCTGAATTTCATGCTGTGCACAGGAAACACGCTTCGCCCGAAATACGTGAGCCAAATCACGGGTATTTTGTGACCTGGACCACGGAAAACGGCGAGCGAAAACGGATCAGCGGGAACCGAACAGGTGAGATGCTGCCGTGCGACGCGCGCGGGGTGGCCGGGCTTCGCCACGGCACGCGACATTTCGCTTTTTGTCGAATGTGCTGTGTGACAACGACTCCGGCACCCAGCGGCGATCCGGCCGGGTGACCGGGGTGCGCGTCGCGGCCGCGGTGGACGTCGGAAACACATTGAGCACCAGTGTGTTCCGGTATGCTCGTTGCGTCCTTGGCCGGGTGCGGCGGTTCGCCGAAACAGGAGCCGGGCCCTGGTGATGCGGGGTGCTACCCGAATTCTGATTCCGGTGTCCGATGAACGAAAAGCCGAATGTGTCCGAAATACGCGGCGCACCGCTCGCAGCGGAGGGCCCGCGAGCCGAAATCGCCGCTGCGGGAGGACATTCGATATGGGTGCGGCGCGCTAGTGCGGCGCTAGCGTGGAGAAAAGGCCTCTTTTATCAATTTCGACAATGTCTCGAGTTGACCCGGCCAGATCACGGTGAATTCGTGTGCGCGATACGGGACCGCTTACTCCCGCTATTTGCTGGGACGAAATTTTCGTGGGTCAGCGGGCCGCCGGCAGGTCGGCGGCCGAGTTGACGTTGGTCAGCGGGCCGCCGGCAGGTCGGCGGCCGAGTTGGTGTTGGTGAGCGGCCGTGCGTCGGCCACCACGATGCGTTGGGCGTCGACCCTGTCGACCAGCGCGGCCATGCTGCGCTCACCTGCGGCCACCAGGGCGTCGATCCGCTCGACGAGGGAGGTCCGATACAGCGCGGCCAGGTAGTGGTCACGGCCGTCCCATGGCAAGACCACATCGGCGGGCAGGTTCCTCGAGTAATCCAGGAGCACGTCGATCAGGACGGGATTCAGAAACGGCATGTCGACCGCGCAGACGAAGGCCCGCGGCGCACCGGCCTCGGCCGCCGCGCGCAGCCCGCGGCCGGTCGCCACCAGCGGCCCCACCCCACGGACCTCGTCGCGCAGGACATCGGCGTCCACCTCGGGCAAGGGTTGTCCCGGCGCGGCAATCACGAACACCGGCGCGCAGCGCTGACGCACCACCGCGACGACGTACTCGATCAATGTCCCGCGAAGGTAGGGCAGGGTGGCTTTGTCCCGGCCCATGCGGCGCGATGCGCCGCCCGCCAGCACCACGGCGGCCAGCGGCGGTGCCGTCACGTCAGTTGACCGTCCAGGTATCGCGTCCACGCAGCAGTGACTGCAGCGCCGCGGAGTCGTGCGGAACCGACTCGACCGCGCTGCGGACCTGTGCCCGGGCGGCATCGTCGTAGGTCGGCCGGCTGACCTGACGGAACACGCCCATCACGGTGTGGTCGAGGTTCTGGTCGGACAGCCGTGACAGCGCGAAGGAGTAGGCAGGCTCGTCGATGGTGGCGTCGTGCAGGACGATGTCGCTCACCGCGACGTCGGCGGTCTTGGCGACCTCGAGCCCGAATCCCGAGCGCACGACACAGTACTCGCCGTTGTTGCCGAAGGTGATCGGCTCGCCGTGGTGGACGGTGATCACCCGCTCCTGGGCACCGTCCTTGCGCAGCACGTCGAATGAGCCGTCGTTGAAGATCGGGCAGTCCTGCAGGATCTCGACGAACGCCGCGCCGCGATGCCGGGCGGCGGCGCGCAGCACCTCGGACAGTCCGTTGCGGTCGGAATCCAGCGCCCGGCCGACGAACGTGGCTTCGGCGCCGAGCGCCAGCGAGACCGGGTTGAACGGATGGTCCAGCGAGCCCATCGGTGTGGACTTGGTGACCTTGCCGACCTCCGATGTCGGCGAGTACTGGCCCTTGGTGAGCCCGTAGATCCGGTTGTTGAACAGCAGGATGGTCAGGTTGACGTTGCGGCGCAGCGCGTGGATCAGATGGTTGCCGCCGATCGACAGCGCATCACCGTCGCCGGTGACGACCCATACCGACAGGTCTTCGCGTGCGAGCGCCAGCCCCGTGGCGAGGGTGGGCGCGCGGCCGTGGATCGAGTGCAGGCCGTAGGTCTCCAGGTAGTACGGGAACCGGCTGGAGCATCCGATGCCGCTGACGAACACCATGTTCTCCCGGCGAAGACCCAGCTCCGGCAGGAAGTTGCGGATGGTGTTGAGGATGACGTAGTCGCCACAGCCCGGGCACCAGCGGACCTCCTGGTCGCTGGTGAAGTCCTTGGCCTTCTGCGGCTGGTCGGTGGCGGGCACGCCGCTGGTCGCGGTGAGGCCCGGGTCGGTCCCAGTCAGGCTGCCGATCACGTCAGTCATGCACGAGCTCCTACAGGCGCCTTGATGCCGGCCACCGCCAGCCGGGCGAACTTGATTTTGTCAGTTTCCTTCTCCGCCAGTGTCCCGTCGAGGGCGGCGTCGACAATGCCCTCCACCTCGTCGGCGAGGAAGGCCATGCCCTGCACCTTGGTCACCGACTGCACGTCGAGGAGGTATTTGCCGCGCAGCAGCAACGCGAGCTGTCCCATGTTCATCTCCGGCGCCACCACCGTGCGGTACCGGCGCAGCACGTCGCCGAGATTGGCCGGGAACGGGTTGAGGTGACGCAGGTGCGCGTGGGCGACCTTGATCCCCCGCCGGCGCGCGCGCCGGCATGCCTCGCCGATCGGCCCGTAGCTGCTGCCCCAACCGATCAGCAGCAACTCGGCGTCGCCACCGGGATCGTCGACCTGCAGGTCGGGAACCGGGATGCCGTCGATCTTGGCCTTGCGGAGCCGCACCATGAGGTCGTGGTTGGCCGGCTCGTAGGAGATGTTGCCCGAACCGTTCGCCGCCTCCAGGCCGCCGATGCGGTGCTCGAGGCCCGGGGTGCCCGGAATCGCGAACTGGCGGGCCAGGGTCTCGGGGTCACGGGCGTAGGGCTGGAAGTCCTCGCCTTCCCCGGCGAAGTTGTGGTCGATCGGTTCGAACGCGGTGATGTCGGGGATGCGCCACGGTTCCGAGCCGTTGGCGATCGCACCGTCGGACAACAGGATCACCGGAGTGCGGTAGGTCAACGCGATGCGCACCGCCTCGATCGCGACCTCGAAGCAATCCGACGGCGACCGCGCCGCGAGCACGGCCACCGGCGATTCACCGTTGCGCCCGTAGAGCGCCTGCAACAGGTCGGCCTGCTCGGTCTTGGTCGGCAGGCCGGTCGAGGGTCCGCCGCGCTGCACGTCGATGACCAAGAGCGGCAGCTCCGTCATGACGCCCAGGCCGATGGCCTCGGACTTCAGCGAGATGCCCGGGCCGGACGTACTGGTCACCCCCAGCGCGCCGCCGTAGGAGGCGCCCAGCGCGGCGCCGATGCCCGCGATCTCGTCCTCGGCCTGGAAGGTGATGACGTTGAAGTTCTTGTGCTTGGACAGCTCGTGGAGGATGTCCGACGCGGGGGTGATCGGATAGCTGCCGAGCACCACCCGCGTGCCGGCCAGTTGGCCCGCGACGATGATCCCGTAGGCCAGCGCCGTGTTTCCGGAGATCTGGCGGTACTCACCGGGCGGCAACTTGGCCGGGGCGACCTCGTAGGTGGTACCGAACGCCTCGGTGGTCTCGCCGTAGTTCCAGCCGGCCCGCAACGCGAGCACGTTGGCCTCGGCCACGTCGGGCTTCCGGGCGAACTTCTCCCGGATGAAGGTCTCCTGGGGCTCGATCTCACGGCCGTACATCCACGACAGCAGCCCGAGGGCGAACATGTTCTTCGCGCGCTGCCCGTCCTTCTTGGACGCGCCGATGCTCTCCACCGCGCCGAGCGTGAGAGTGGTCATCGGGATGGCCTGCACGACGTAGTCGCTGAGCTCGTCGTCCTCGAGCGGGTTGCCGTCGTAGCCCACCTTGGCGAGGTTGCGCCTGCTGAACTCGTCGGAGTTGGCGATCACCAGGCCGCCGCGGGGCAGGTCGGGAATGTTGGCCTTCAGCGCGGCCGGGTTCATCGCGACGAGCACGTCGGGCCGGTCGCCCGCGGTCAGGATGTCGTAGTCGGCGATCTGGATCTGGAACGACGAGACGCCGGGCAGCGTGCCCTGCGGGGCGCGGATCTCGGCCGGGTAGTTCGGTTGGGTGGCAAGGTCGTTGCCGAACAGCGCGGCTTCGGAGGTGAAGCGGTCCCCCGTGAGCTGCATGCCGTCGCCGGAGTCGCCGGCGAACCGAATGACAACCTTTTCCAGTCTGTGCCTGGCGCCGTTGCCGTTCGGGCCCACGACAAACCACCTTTCGGCTGTGCTACGCCGCGCCGCCGCCGGCTTGACGCGCCGCCGGAGTCGATGTCCGCAAATTTGATGTCACTGCTAGTACCGATTATGGCACTTTCTTAGTGATGCCTTCACGCAACAGGCCACGCGACACGCCTTCAATTCCGGAGGAAGGTCGAGGTCAGCGCTGGGAGGCTGGATCGCTGTGAGCGAAAGTGTGGTCTTCGTCACGTTTTCGCAGGGCTGAATTCTAAGGAAGTGGCCGCGTGTCGCTAGCACCTCGCCGCGGCCGGGCGAGCGCGATTCAGCCGGGCACGTTGAAGGGGGTGACGATCTGCACCGGCGCCGGGCGGACCGGCGCGGACGGCAGCACACCGCGGGCGTGCAGGATCGTCCTCATCGCCAGCCGCGCGTCGGCGCGCAGGTCGTTGTGCAACACCGCCGAGATCCGCCGGTCGCGCAGCAGGCGGCGGTTGTCGGCGTCGAGATCGTGGGCGATGAACACCCGGCAGGGCCGGCCGAGCCGCTCGAACGCGGCCAGCGTCGCGGTGTTCCCTCCGCCGACCGAATACACCGCCCCGACCGATGGATGACGCTCGAGCGCGCGCAGCACCAGCCCCTCATTCGTCGCGTCGATGCCGTCGCTGTCGGTGACGTCGACGATCTGCCGGCCCGACCCGCGCATGCCTGTGCGGAAACCGACCTCGCGTTCACCCTCGCCGCGAAAAACATTGCGGCTCAACGTGATAAGGATGTCGGTCGGCGCGTCGCCGAGCCACTGCCGGGCGAGGTAGGCGGCGGTCACACCGGCACCGTGATTGTCGATCCCGACGTAGCCGCAGCGGCCACTCGCCGGCACGTCGGTGGTATAAGTCACGACGGGCACGCCCGAGGCGACCAGACGATTGATCGCCTCGGCCACCTGCGGTTCGTCCTGTGCCTTCAGCACGACGCCGTGACTGCCCCGGATCGCCTCCAGCCGGTCCACCATCTGCCGGGTCGAGCCCGACTCCCACAAGTGGAAGCGGGCACGCAGCATCGCGGGCGCGAAGCCCGGCAGTTCGGCCTCGATCGCGTCGCGGAAGGCCGCCGAGAACCGTTGCGGGGTCTGCATCACCACGTCGATCAGGTAGCGGCGCCCGTCGAGCCGCAGCTGGGCGCGCTGTTTGTCGAGGTCGTGGATCGCCTGGACCACCTCGGCGCGGGTGTTCTCGCGCACGCCGGGGCGGTTGTGGAGCACCCGGTCGACGGTCGCCTCGCTCAGCCCCGACTGCTGAGCGATTTCGCGGACCTTGTACCGGTGTGCCATCGGATTCCATTCTGATGGGCTTTTGATGGCGTTTTGCCGTTGATCGAGACCACTGTCACGGCAACACTGTCGATCGTGTCCCCCCGACCCGGCACGAGGCCGCCCGCAGACGACCGGCGTGATCCATGACCACGCTGGGCGTGATCGGCCTGGGCCGCATCGGGGCGTTTCACGCGGACACCCTCAGCGGCATCGACAGCGTCGACGGCCTCGTGGTCACCGACGAACGACCCGAGCTGGTCGCGGCGGTCGCCACCAAACACGGTGCGAAGCCGGTCGAGTCCGTCGACGAGCTGCTGCGCTGCGGGGTCGATGGTGTTGTCATCGCCGCAGGCACTGCCGCGCATGCGGCGCTGACAGTGGCCGCCGTCGAGCGCGGCCTGCCGACGTTCTGCGAAAAGCCGATCGCGGCCACGGCGGCGGAGAGCGCGCACGTCGCCGAGATCATCGCCAAGTCCGGTGTGCCCGTGCAGGTGGGGTACCAGCGCCGGTTCGACGCGGCGTTCGCCGGGGCCAAGGCCGCGGTCGACAGCGGCTCGCTGGGCTGGCTGCACACCGTGCGCAGCACCACGCTGGACCCGGCGCCGCCCCCATTCGAGTACCTGGCCGGGTCGGGCGGCATCTTCCGTGACTGCTCGGCGCACGACTTCGATGTGCTGCGCTGGATCACCGGCCAGCGCGCGGTCGAGGTGTGTGCGACCGGCACCGTGCAGGGCGACCCGCGCTTCGCCGAGATCGGCGACGTCGACACCGCGGCGGCCATCATCACGTTCGACGGCGGCACGCTGGGCGTGGCCTCAGCGGCCCGCTACAACGGCCGCGGCTACGACTGCCGGCTGGAAGTGCACGGGAGCGACGACTCGGTGGCCGCCGGCTGGGATCACGGCGCACCGCTGCGGAATACGGACCCGCGCAACGACTTTCCCGCTGGACCGCCGCACCGGTTCTTCATGGACCGGTTCGCCGACGCGTTCCGCGCCGAGCTTGCCGCGTTCGTCGACGTCACCGCGGGCCGGGCAACCCCGGCGTGCACCGTCGCCGACGCCGCGGAGGTGGCATGGATCGCCGAGGCGGCCACCGCGTCACTGCTGCGCCGCTTGCCGGTCTCGATCGAAGAGGTGAAGTCCGCGTGAGCGCGGCGAAGATCGCCGGCGCGCCCATCTCGTGGGGGGTGAGTGAGGTGCCCGGCTGGGGCCACCAGCTCTCCCCCGACCGCGTGCTGCGCGAAATGGGCGACGCCGGACTCGAGGCCACCGAGCTCGGCCCCGAGGGTTTTCTGCCGGCTGACGCCACCGAGCTGACGACGCTGCTGGGCTCGTTCGACCTGACCTGTGTCGGCGGCTTCGCGCCGGTTGTGCTGCACGAGGCAACCCACGATCCCGTGGCCGACGTCAGTCGCGCGGTTGATTCGCTGAATGCCTGCGGGGCTGAGGTTTTGGTTATTGCGGCCGCCACAGGTGCGGACGGCTACGACGCCCGGCCGGCGCTGGAGACCACCCAATGGGCCATCCTTTTCGCCAACCTCGACCGGGTCGCCGACGTCGCCGCGCGGCGCGGGCTGCGCGCGGTGCTCCATCCGCACGTGGGCACCATGGTGGAAACACGCGCCGACGTGGAGCGCGTACTGGGTGGCTCGTCGATACCGCTGTGCCTGGACACCGGTCATCTGCTGATCGGCGGTACGGACCCCGTCGAGCTGGCCCGCGCGGCGCCGCACCGGGTCGCGCACGCCCACCTGAAGGACGTCGACGTGGCACTGGCCGCCCGGGTGCGGTCCGGTGAGCTCAGCTACACCCAGGCCGTCGCGCAGGGTATCTACACCCCGCTGGGGCAGGGCGACGCCGGCATCGCTGAGATCGTTTCGACGTTGCGATACAACGACTTCGACGGCTGGTTCGTCCTGGAGCAAGACACCATCCTCGACGCGGGGCAAGCCGGCGAGGGGCCATTGCGGGACGTCAACGCGAGCGTCGCGTACCTGCGGTCGCTGCTCGACCGCGTGCCGGCATGACGTCGGGTGCCAAACTCAGCCGTTAGAGGCCAGCCAGCGGCCGTTGTGGCGGATCTGACCAACGCCGGCCCGCCGCGGATCGACGCCCGACGCCATCGGGAACACGAAGTACGTCGACGCCGCCCATCGTGCCGCCGGGATGGCACCGCGCCGACGGGGGCGCAGCAGCGGGACAGGTAGGCGGAAACCCGACCTGACGAGGGCGTCAAACCTATGCTCGTGACATGGACTGGAATTTGCCGGTGCTGCGGGCCAGTCTGCCTGGCCTAGCGCCACTGGCAACGGCCCTGCCGGCTGCTCCGGCGGGGCCGCCCAGCATGTTCTCCTCGATGCGGGCGGCGTTGCGGCGCGTTCGCGCGCGCACCGCGACGCTGACGGACCTCGGCGGCCATGACCTCGACGGCACGGGCTACGACGTGCCACTGGCCACCCCCACCGCGCGTCCCCCGGCGGCGTCGACTCTCATCGGCACCGTCGGAGTCGGCAGCTTCCCGACCGCGGTCGCGGTCAGCCCCGACGACCGGCGGGTGTACGTGGTCAACAGCAACGCCAACTCGGTGTCCGTGCTCGACGCCCGCACCCGCGGCCCGCTGACCGCGATAACCGTCGGCCCGCGCCCATACGGGATCGCGCTCAGCCCCGACGGACGCCGTGCCTACGCAGTGAACGCCGCCGACAACTCAGTCTCGGTCATCGACACGGATGCCTGCGCGGTCACCGCCACGATCGGCGTCGGTGAAAACCCGTACGCCGCGGCGGTCAGCCCCGACGGCGATCGGATGTATGTGACCAACCAGGGCGGCGACTCCGTGTCGGTGATCAGCACGGCGACCGGCACTGTCACCGCGACGATCGGCGTCGGCGCGGGCCCGACCGGGGTCGCCGTCACGCCCGACGGGCGCCGGGTCTGCGTCGTCAACAACGGGGCGCATTCGTTGTGGCTGATCGACACCGCCACGGGCTCGGTCACCACCGACATCACCGTCGGTAAGCATCCCGCACACGTGGCCATCGCCCCGGACGGCGCTCTGGCGTTCGTCACCAACGCCGCGGGCGGCTCGGTGTCGATCATCGATCTGTCAAGCGGCGCAATCGACGAGCACATTCTGGTCGGCGCCCATCCGATCGACGTGGCCGTCAGCCCCGACGGCCGCTGGGCGTACGTCGGCGCGCTCGACGCGTCGCGAGTGGCCGGGGCTGTGACGATCCTCGGTGTCGGCACGGGCACCGTCACCACGCTTCCCGCAGGCGCCCCGTACGGCGTCGCGGTGTCTCCCGCAGGAGATCGGGTGTACGTGACGGACTTCATCGCCGACGCCGTGTCGGTGATCTCGGTGGGCTCGGTGGGCGAACGCTGCGGCGACGAACCCCTGACCGCGGTCGGCAACGGGTGCTACGCGTTCTCACCCATCGAGGGCCCGGAGCATTCTCGCGGGCAACGAAACATCCGCCGCATCGCCGTCGATCGGTCGGCCTGCGCCGTAACCGCCGACCCCGACTCCGGCCTTGCCTTCGTCGTCCGCAGCGACGACGACTGCGTCGACGTCGTCGAGGAATCGGGCCAGACGGTGACCGTGGACGTGGGAAGTCACCCCTCGGCGTTGGTGACCGACCGCGACGGGACCCGGGCGTACGTCACCAACTATCAGGACGGTTCCGTCTCGGTGATCGACACCGCGCCGGCCAGCCCTTCGCGGCACACCGTCATCGCGACACTCGACGTGGGCCGGTCCTGGTCGACGGGCGTGATCCTGAGTCGCGACGGCGGACGCGCCTATGCCGTCAACGGCACCGACGGCTACCTGTCGGTGATCGACACCGCGCCGACGAGCGGCACCCGCGACACCCTCATCGGCCAGATCGACCTTCGCGAGCAACCGGCCGCGCTGGGATTGAGCCCCAACGGCAGGTGGATCTACACCATCAACCATTTCGACGACATCGTGTGGGCGGTCCATATCGTCACCAATACGGTCGCGGCCATACCAGTCCCCGGTTTTCCGTATCGACTCTCGGTCAGCCCCAACGGATTGCGTGTCTACGCAAGTCTGACCGACAGTGGGTCGATGAGCGTCATCGACACGGACCCGGCCAGCGCGACGTACCACCGCGTGATCGGCAGACTGCGGCTGGGCGGGCATGTGCCCGACCCGGTGTTCACGACGGCCGGGGCACGTGCCTACGTGCCGAAGTCGGGCGCAGACTCGGTTTTGGTCATCGACACGGCGACGAGCGCCGTCAAGAGCATCGCGGTGGGCCACTACCCCTGGGACGTCGCGGTCAGCCAGGACGGCCGTCGCGCGTACATCGCCAATTGCCTCGACAACTCGGTGTCTATCGTCGACTCGGCGTCAGACACCGTCACCGGCACCGTCACGGTCGGCACATATCCGTGCCGGATCGCGGTCAGCGCGGACGGCAGTCGCGCGCTCGTCGCCAACAACCGGGACGACTCGGTATCGGTGATCGACACCGCGGCCGCGTTGGTCAGCACCACGATTCCGTTGGGCCGCAACCCCTTTGACGTGACGCTCAGCCGGGACGGCGCACGCGCCTGCATCCACCACCGCGACGGGCTCTCGGTTCTTTCGCTCTAAGCCCGGCGGCGCAGTTCCGGCGATGACCACTCAGCGGTCGACGAGCATGGTGTCGAAGTAGTAGCGCGACGCCCGGTAGCAGTGCGTCCCGTACTCCACCGCGCTGCCCGAATCGTCGAACGCGGTGCGATTCATCGTCAGCAGCGGCGCGCCCGGCTTCTCGTCGAGCAGGCGCGCCTCCGC
>NZ_DATFYW010000213.1:0-27126 GCF_035314905.1 Mycobacterium sp. | reverse complement strand
GTGCCGTCCCAGTTGTCGACGTCGACGGTGACGAGCTGGCCGGGTCCGACCTCCTCGAACAGGATCTTCTCCGACAGCTGGTCCTCGATCTCCCGCTGGATCGTCCGCCGCAGCGGCCGCGCGCCCAGAACGGGGTCGAAGCCGCGCTTGGCCAGCAGTGCCTTGGCCCTGTCCGTCAGCTGCAGCGCCATGTCCTTGCTCTTCAGCTGCTTCTCGACACGGCTCGCCATCAGGTCGACCATCCGGATGATCTCGTCCTGAGTCAGCTGGTGGAAGACGATGATGTCGTCGATGCGGTTCAGGAACTCCGGGCGGAAGTGCTTCTTCAGCTCGTCGTTGACCTTCTGCTTCATCCGCTCGTAGTTGTTGTCACCGCCGCCCTGGGTGAAGCCCAGCCCGACCGCCTTCGAGATGTCGGCCGTGCCGAGGTTGGACGTGAAGATCAGCACGGTGTTCTTGAAGTCGACCGTGCGGCCCTGCCCGTCGGTCAGCCGACCGTCCTCCAGGACCTGCAGCAGGCTGTTGTAGATCTCCTGGTGCGCCTTCTCGATCTCGTCGAACAACACCACCGAGAACGGCTTGCGCCGCACCTTCTCGGTCAGCTGGCCGCCCTCTTCGTAGCCGACGTAGCCCGGGGGGGCACCGAACAGCCGCGAAGCGGTGAAGCGGTCGTGGAACTCGCCCATGTCGATCTGAATGAGCGCGTCGTCGTCGCCGAACAGGAAGTTGGCCAACGCCTTGGACAGCTCGGTCTTACCGACACCGGACGGCCCGGCGAAGATGAACGAGCCGGACGGGCGTTTCGGATCCTTCAGACCGGCACGGGTGCGCCGGATGGCCTTGCTGACCGCCTTGACGGCGTCCTCCTGGCCGATGATCCGCTTGTGCAGCTCGTCTTCCATGCGCAGGAGCCGAGTGGTCTCCTCCTCGGTCAGCTTGAACACCGGAATGCCTGTCCAGTTGCCCAGCACCTCGGCGATCTGCTCGTCGTCAACCTCGGCAACCACATCCAGATCACCTGAACGCCACTGCTTTTCGCGCTCGGCGCGCTGAGCGACCAGGTGCTTCTCCCGGTCCCGCAGGGACGCCGCCTTCTCGAAGTCCTGCGCGTCGATCGCGGACTCCTTCTCGCGGCGCGCCTCGGCGATCTTCTCGTCGAAGTCACGCAGGTCCGGCGGCGCGGTCATCCGGCGGATCCGCATCCGGGCACCCGCCTCGTCGATCAGGTCGATCGCCTTGTCCGGCAGGAACCGGTCGTTGATGTAGCGGTCGGCCAGCGTCGCGGCGGCCACCATCGCGCTGTCGGTGATCGACACCCGGTGGTGCGCCTCGTAACGGTCGCGCAGACCCTTCAGGATCTCGATCGTGTGCTCGACCGTCGGCTCGCCGACCTGCACCGGCTGGAAGCGGCGCTCCAGCGCCGCGTCCTTCTCGATGTACTTGCGGTACTCGTCGAGCGTGGTCGCGCCGATCGTCTGCAGCTCGCCGCGAGCCAGCTTCGGCTTGAGGATCGACGCGGCGTCGATCGCGCCCTCGGCGGCGCCCGCACCGACCAGCGTGTGCAGCTCGTCGATGAACAGGATGATGTCGCCGCGGGTGTTGATCTCCTTGAGCACCTTCTTCAGGCGTTCCTCGAAGTCGCCGCGGTACCGGCTGCCGGCCACCAGCGAACCGAGGTCCAGCGTGTAGAGCTGCTTGTCCTTCAGCGTCTCGGGGACCTCGCCGTGCACGATCGCCTGCGCCAAGCCCTCGACGACCGCCGTCTTGCCGACGCCGGGCTCGCCGATCAGCACAGGGTTGTTCTTGGTGCGCCGGCTCAGCACCTGCATGACCCGCTCGATTTCCTTCTCGCGGCCGATGACCGGGTCGAGCTTGCCCTCCATCGCCGCCGCGGTCAGGTTGCGCCCGAACTGGTCGAGCACCAGCGACGTGGACGGGTTGCCCGCCTCGCCACCGCGACCACCGGTCCCGGCCTCCGCGGTCTCCTTACCCTGGTACCCGGACAGCAGCTGGATGACCTGCTGACGCACGCGGGTCAGCTCGGCCCCGAGCTTGACGAGCACCTGAGCGGCGACGCCCTCGCCCTCACGGATCAGGCCGAGCAGGATGTGCTCGGTGCCGATGTAGTTGTGGCCCAGCTGGAGCGCCTCCCGCAGGCTCAGCTCGAGCACCTTCTTGGCTCGCGGGGTGAACGGAATGTGCCCGGAGGGCGCCTGCTGGCCCTGGCCGATGATCTCCTCGACCTGGCTACGGACGCCCTCGAGCGAGATGCCCAGGGACTCCAGCGACTTTGCGGCTACGCCCTCACCCTCGTGAATCAATCCCAGCAGGATGTGCTCGGTCCCGATGTAGTTGTGGTTGAGCATCCTGGCCTCTTCCTGGGCCAGAACGACAACGCGGCGTGCGCGGTCAGTAAATCGTTCGAACATCGGTGGTTACCTGCTCTCCCTCACCAGTAGGTACCGCGGATACCCGTTGCACCTGCCACCCACTCTAATGGGCAGGGCCGTCCGACGCCCCACGACGGGAAGTGGTCATCAGCTACGGCACAGCGGCAGAACTTTGCGGTGTCCCCGCAGTACACAAGTAATAACGCCGGTCGGCCCGGAAACGTTTCCGCGGCCATCCGGCCGGGTGGTTCGCGGCAAGCGTAAGCAACGCCGAGGCGACGCGAGATATTTCGCGGGCCGTTCGGGCGAGTGTTGCCGACGGTCCGGAGGCGTGCCGTTATGTCTTATGTCGCCGCGTGGAACGCTTCGATGACCTCTCCCGGGATCCGGCCGCGGGAGGACACGTTGTGTCCGTTGCGCCGCGCCCACTCACGGATGGCGGCGCTTTGCTCGCGGTCGATCGAGGCCCGGCCGCGCCCCGCCGGGCCGGCCGCCCGGCCGCGCCGGCGACCGCCGACCCGGCGGCCCGCTTCCACCCAGACCCTCAGCTCCTCGCGGAGTTTTTTCGCATTTTTCGTTGACAGGTCGATCTCGTAGGTCACACCGTCGAGCCCGAATTCGACTGTCTCGTCCGCGGCGGCCTCCCCGTCGAAATCGTCGACCAGCGTGACGGTGACTTTCTTGGCCATTGCTGCCACTGCTCCTTCTGAACACTGTGGGGCGCCCGTCGAAGACGCTGGGCGTCGATGTGCAGATCATCGAACTGAAACCAATGTGCCATAACAGCGCCATTGAGGCCAACCGCGCGACACACCCACGGATCAGTTAGTGAGCCGCCGCACAATGGGGTACAAAACCGTGTCCCTAATTCCCAGTCCGGTCAATACCATCAACAACCGATCGATGCCCATTCCGGTACCGGTCGTCGGCGGCATGCCGTGCTCCATGGCGGCCAGGAAATCCTCATCCAGGGCCATCGCCTCGTCATCGCCGGCAGCCGCGGCGCGTGCCTGGGCAGCGAAACGCTCACGTTGGACCACAGGATCGACAAGCTCGGAATACCCTGTGGCGAGTTCGATTCCGCGAACATAGAGGTCCCACTTCTCGGTGACCCCGTCGATCGTTCGGTGCTGTCGCGTCAGCGGCGTGGTGTCGACGGGGAAATCGCGGACGAAGGTGGGCGCATACAAGTTCCCGCCGACGAGGTGTTCCCACAATTCCTCGACCAGCTTGCCGTGCCCATAGCCGCGGTCGCGCGGAACTTCGAGACCGACGCTATTTGCGATCTCGAGCAGGCGCTGCACCGGGGTCCGTGGTGTGATCTCTTCGCCGACCGCTTCCGACAGGGACGGGTACATTTCGAGGGACTGCCATTCTCCGTCGACATCGTAGGCGCTGCCGTCAGACAGCGTGAGCAGACGGGTGCCGAACACCTCATCGGCGACTTCCTGAATTATCTCCCTGATCATCGTTGCGGAATCGTCGTAGGTGCCGTAGGCCTGGTAAGTCTCCAGCATGGAGAATTCCGGCGAATGGGTGGAGTCGGCGCCTTCGTTGCGAAACACCCGGTTCAACTCGAAAACCCGCTCGAAGCCACCGACGACGCACCGCTTGAGGAACAGTTCCGGAGCGATGCGCATGTAGAGGTCGGCATCCATCGCGTTGGAGTGGGTGACGAACGGGCGCGCCGCCGCCCCCCCGGCCAGGGTCTGCAGCATCGGGGTTTCGACCTCGAGGAAGCCGCGGCGATGCAGGGCATCGCGCAACGCACGCACCACGGCGATCCGCTGCCGCGCCACCGTGCGCGCCTCGGGCCGGACGATCAGGTCGACGTAGCGCTGCCGCACCCGCGCCTCTTCGCTCAGCTCCCGGTGGGCGACCGGCAGCGGCCGCAGCGCCTTCGAGGCCATTTGCCAGCAATCGGCCAGCACAGACAGTTCGCCGCGGCGAGAGCTGATCACCTCGCCATGCACGAACACGATGTCGCCGAGGTCCACGTCGGCCTTCCACGCGTGAAGCGCCTCCCGGCCGACACTCGCCAGGCTCAGCATCGCCTGCAGCTGGGTGCCGTCACCCTCCTGCAACGTGGCGAAGCACAACTTGCCCGAATTGCGTGCGAACACCACTCGCCCTGCGACACCGACCACCTCGCCGGTGGACGTGTCGGCGGCCAGGTCGGGATAGGCCTCGCGAATCTGCTTCAGCGAGTGTGTCCGGGGGACGTCGACCGGGTAGGGCTCAACGCCTTCGGCGAGCAGCCGGTCGCGCTTGGCCTGCCGGATCCGGAACTGTTCCGGAATGTCGGCGTCGCGCGGATCAGCTGAACTCACGACGTGCCAGCTTAGATGAACATGTGCGAGCCGATATCGACCGCGCCGCCGTGGCCGGGCTGGGCGACGAAACGGTGGACTGGCGGTTCAAGGGTCTGCCGCCGTCGTGGGCGGGGCGAACCGTGGCCGAGGTGCACGCGGAACGTCCGCGACTGCTCGGCGACGGGCCGACGGGACCGGTATGCGTGCTGCGCGACGACGCGCTGCGGCACAATCTGGCGACGATGGCCGGGTGGTGCCGACGGGCCGGTGTGGCGCTGGCACCGCACGGCAAGACCCACATGGCACCTCAGCTGTTCGCGCGCCAGCTCGACGCCGGGTGCTGCGCGATCACCGTGGCGACGATCAGCCAGCTGCGGGTGTGCCGGGCGTTCGGCGTGCGTGACGTCATCCTGGCGAACCAGCTTGTCGACCGGGCCGGTCTGCGATGGCTGGCACGCGAATTGGACGCCGACCCCGAGTTCACGTGCGTCTGCTGGGTGGACTCGGTGCGGGGGGTGCAGATCATGTCCGCGGAGTTGGCCGCCGCCGGGGCGCACCGACCGGTCGATGTGTGTGTCGAGGTCGGCATGGTCGATGGCCGTACCGGCTGCCGCAGCTCGGCCGAGGTCGACGAGGTCGCGCGGGCGGCTGCGGCGTCCCCGCTGCTGCGGCTCGCCGGCGTCTGCGGTTACGAGGCCGCACGCGGACACGACGTGGCCGCCGAGGAGCGGGACCGCGTCACCGCGTACCTGACCGACATGCGAGCCGCGGTGCAGCGGCTCGCCGGGTTGTTCGAGGCCGACGAGATACTGGTGACCGCGGGCGGCAGCACCTACTTCGACGCGGTGGCCGAGGTGTTGACGGGCTGGCCGGGCGCCCTGGCCGTGCGCACGGTCGTCCGCAGCGGCGCGTACCTCACCCACGACGACGGCCTGTATGCGCGGACGTCGCCGTTGCGCCGCGGCACAACGGCCCCGTTTCGGCCGGCGCTGAGCGTCTGGGCGCAGGTGGTGTCGCGGCCGGAGCCCGCCCTGGCGGTGCTGACGATGGGACGCCGCGACGTGTCGTTCGACCAGGATCTGCCGGTGCCGTACGGGCTCACGGGCGGGCGCGTCACCAAGCTCAACGACCAACATGCCTACCTTCGCCTCAGCCAGGCGGACCGGGCGCGCGTGGAGGCCGGCACGTGGCTGGAGTTCGGTATCTCACACCCCTGCACCGTGTTCGACAAGTGGCAGCTGATCCCCGCGCTCGACGGCGACGGGCGCGTGGTCGACCTGATCCGCACCTTCTTCTGAGGGGCCAGCGCTTCCGAGGGGCTAGCGCGCGGGCTTGAGCTTGCCGCGCTGGCTGTCGCGGTTGCGCTCGTAGACCAGCCGCAGCCCGTCGAGGGTCAGGTGGCGGTCGTAGTCGTCGACGCTGTGCAGGTCGGGCAACAGCAGCGGCGCGGTGTGCCCCGTCGCGACCACCTTGACGTCGTCGCTGCCGAAGCCGTCGACGTCCTCCCGGATTCGCCGGACCAGCCCGTCGACAAGACCGGCGAAACCGAACACCGCCCCGGCCTGCATGCATTCGACGGTGTTCTTGCCCACCACCGAGCGCGGGCGCATCAGTTCGACCCGGCGCAGCGCCGCCGATCTGGCCGCCGCCGCGTCCGACGACACCTCGACGCCCGGAGCGATCGCTCCGCCGAGGAACTCGCCTTTGGCCGACACCACGTCCACGACGATCGACGACCCGAAGTCGACGACTATCGAGGCTGCCCCGTACTTGTGATAGGCGGCCAGCGCGTTGACGATGCGGTCGGCGCCCACCTCCTTCGGGTTGTCGACGAGCAGCGGGATGCCCGTGCGCACGCCGGGTTCGATCAGAAGGTGCGGAACCGACGGCCAGTACTGGTCGAGCATCTCCCTCAACTCGTGAAGCACCGACGGCACCGTGGACAAACCGGTGGCGCCGGTGAGCCGCTCGGCATCGTCGCCGATCAGCCCGTCGATGGTCAGCGCCAACTCGTCGGAGGTCACCTCCGACTCGGTGCGAATCCGCCAGTGCTGCACCACCTTCGCGTGCGAACCCGACCCGGAGATCAATCCGACGACGGTGTGGGTGTTGCGGACGTCGATGGCCAGCAGCACGGCTACTGCACGCCTGCCGGAGAGGTCAAACCGAACCCGTCGGGCACGTACGCCGGGTCGACGCCGAGGTCGACCTGCTTGTTGTCCGCGTCGACGAACACGATTCGGGGCCGGTACCCGCGTGCCGCGGCGTCCTCCATCGCCCCGTAGGCGATCAGGATCACCAGGTCACCCGGGTGGACGAGATGTGCCGCCGCGCCGTTGATTCCGATGACCCCGCTGCCCCGCGTGCCGGTGATCACGTACGTGACCAGCCGCGCGCCGTTGGTGATGTCGACGATCGTGACCTGTTCACCCTCGAGCAGGTCCGCGGCGTCCATCAAGTCGGCGTCGATCGTCACCGAACCCACGTAGTGCAGGTCGGCCTCGGTGACCGTCGCGCGGTGGATCTTCGACTTCAGCATGGTGCGCAACACTTCAATTCCTCCACGGGAGTTCGTGATGGTCGCCCGGCCCGGTCAGCGACTTCCCGTCGGTGCCGGCGACATCGATGGTGATGTTGTCCAACAGTCGGGTGGTTCCCAGCCGAGCGCCCACCAGCAGTCGGGCGGGTCCGCTCGCCGGGGCGGGCTGCAGGTCGGCTGCCCGCACCTGCAGATAGTCCACGTCAATGGCGGGGACCTCGTCGAGCACGGCCCGAGCGGCGTCCAGCGCTGCCTCCACTCCCCCCGGCGCTGAGTACATCCCCGCCAGCAGCGCCGCCGACAACGCGCCCGCCTGCTCGCGTTCGGCCGGGGTCAGGTAGCGGTTGCGGGACGACATCGCGAGGCCGTCCGCTTCGCGCACGATCGGCACGCCGACAATCCGGACGTCGATGTTGAAGTCGGCGACCATCTGCCGGATCAGCACGAGCTGCTGATAGTCCTTTTCGCCGAAGAACGCCCGGTCGGGCCCGACGATCTGCAGCAGCTTGAGCACCACGGTCAACATGCCCGCGAAATGGGTTGGGCGCGAGGCGCCTTCCAACTCGGCGGCCAGCGGACCCGGCTGCACCGATGTGCGGGGGCCGTCCGGGTACATCGCGGCGATCGTCGGCGTGAACGCCAATTCCACGCCGAGGGCGCGCAACAACTCCAGGTCGCGGTCGAGGGTGCGCGGGTACGCGTCGAGATCCTCGTCGGCGCCGAACTGCAGCGGGTTGACGAAGATCGACACCACCACCGCCGATCCGGGAACCCGTTTGGCGGCGCGGACCAAGGCGAGGTGACCGTCATGCAGCGCACCCATGGTCGGCACCAGCATCACCCGCCGGCCGGTGTGACGAAGGGTACGCGTGACATCGGCCACATCCCTGGGCGCCGCGTAGGTGTTCAGCTCGCCGGGATGGAACTTCTTCCGTGTCCTAGTTGTCACCGCAGCCCGCCCGTTCCGAACCGTTGCCCAGCACCGCGAACACTTCCGCGGGTGCATGCGCGCGCTGCGCGGTGCGCCGCGAAATCGCCCGGTATGCCTCGCGCAGTTGCGGATCCACTTCCGCCAGAGCGCTCAGGTGCGCGGCCACCGCGTCCGCGTCGCCGCGGGCCACCGGGCCCGTCAACGCGGCCTGGCCGCGCTGCAGTGTGTTCTCCACCGCGGCCCGGGTCAGCGGGCCGATCACCCGCTCCGCGATGCCCCCCGGCGCGTCGCCGACGAGCTGCTGGCCCAGGAGTTCCTGACCCCACAGCGCCGCTCTGAGGGCTTCCAGCGCATCGGCCAGCACCGTCACGACGTGGTTGCTCGCATGCGCGAGTGCCGCGTGGTACAGCGTGCGGGCATCCTCGCGCACCCGGAACGGTTCGCCGCCGATCTCCAGGACCAGCGACTGTCCGATCGCGTATCCGACCTCGTCGGCCGCGGTGAGGCCGAAGCACGTGTCGGCAAGCCGGGCGATGTCCTCGTCGGCGCCGGTGAACGTCATCGCCGGGTGGATCGCCAGCGGAATGCAGCCCTGCCCGGCCAGCGGCGCCAGCACCGCGACCCCGTTGGCACCCGAGGTGTGCGCGACGATCGTTCCCGGCCGCACCGCCCCGGTTGCCGCGAGTCCCGATACCAGCGCGGGCAGTTCCCCGTCGGGCACGGCCAGCAGCAACAACTCCGCACGGGCGGCGACCTCGTGGGCGGGCATGATCGCGGTGTCGGGCAGCCTGCGCTCGGCGCGCCGCCGCGAAGCGTGCGACACCGCGGCGCAGGCGATGACGACGTGGCCTGCGCGTTCCAGTGCCACGCCCAGCGCCGTGCCCACCTTGCCGGCGGAGATGATCCCGACCGAAAGGCGTGCCGGGCGCAATCCGTCGAGCTGCTCCATCGCAGACGACCTCGCAAGTTTGTCGTGGAATCGTTCCGGTCCTGCTCGGCGGGTACCGGACGGTCGAGACGAGCTTAGCTCAGTTTTCGCGCCGTCGGCGCCGGCCACCGGCGGTCGGGGTCGCCTGCAGCCGGGCCAACAGTTCGGCGACCGACTGCCCGTGGCCCTCGCCGTGCTGGCTGTTGCCCGCCGGCGTCTCAGCCGGCACGCGATGCCGCGGCGCAGGCTCCTCGGTGGACGGCGGCGGGGGCGGGGGCTGCGGGAACGGCGCCGCGCCCTCCGCCGGGCCCGCGTGCCGGCCACCCGGCGGCTCGGCGGCGACAGGCGCGGGCGCCGAAACGCCGTTGCCGGACGACGCCCAGTTACTTCCGGGCGCGCCGGGAGGCAGCCATTGGCCCTCCGCGGGCGCCGGGTTCCACTCGCTCGCGGCCGACATCACGCGCTCGGGGGGCGCCCCGTAGCGCCCGACTGGCTCGGTCGCCGGCGCGGGCTCCGGCTGCGGTGGTGGCGGCGGCGGCTGGAACACCGGCTGCGGTTCGACAACCGGCTCCGGCTCCGGCTCCGGTGGTGGTGGCGGCTGGAACACCGGCTGCGGTTCGACCGGCTCCGGCTCCGGCTCCGGCGGCGGCCAGCTGCCGTTCTCCGACGGCAGGCGGTGTGCGCCGGCACCGACGGTCTGGCCGTGGTCCATCGCGTGCCGCCAGCCCAGCGGCTCCTCGTCGAGATGTCGCCGGCCCAGCGGCTCCTCTTCGGGATGTCGCCGGCCCAGCGGCTCCTCGGGCACATCGATGATCCGGTTCTCGCCCGTGTCGAAGTCCACCTCGTGCCGGACCCGGGACGCCGAACCCCGACCGGGGTCGGTGACCTCGGTTTCGCGTGCCCAGTCGCTGTAGGCCCGCACGGCCGTGCGCTCCGTCTCGATCGCGGGTCGCTGGGCCAGCTCTGTCTCGAAAAGAATCTCCAGGTTGTTGCGCAGCGCGGCAAGCTCGGCCCGCAAGGCGGCGACCTCGTCGGCGGCCTGCGACTGCAGCTCCGAGGCCAGCTCGCGCCGCAGCTGCGATTCCACCGTCAGCTCGTACTCCCGCCGCGCCGAGATCTCGCGGTCGAGCTGCAAGTCGTACACCAACTTGAGGTCGCGTGCCTTCGCCGCGTCGGCGTCGCTCTGCCTGCGGTAGATGACCGAGACGAACGCGGCGACCACCGCCGCCCACAGCGCCAGGATCACGGCCAGCTTCAGGAGTTCGACGCGGTTGGTGAACACCAAGGCTGAACTGGCCGCAATGGCCAGGACCAGCAACGCCGTCAGAAGCAGCCAACCCGGCCTGCGGCCACCGCGCCTTGACCGGGCGCCGCGGCTCAGAACGGTCATGCGCTGACTGTACCCGCGCGAGGTCACCCCGCGTGTCGACCAAGCTCGGCGATTCTAGTCGCCGGTCGCGCCACGATCGTCGGGGGGTTCCTCCGGCTTCTCGCAGCAATGCTGCAACCACAGCGCAGCGACGATCAGCGCCAGCGCGCTGGTGGCCGCCACGACCGACCCGGCGGTGTCCTCGCCGGCCACGCGCAGGGTGCCCCGCTTCGGCAGGAGGTAGGCCAGCACACCGATCCACCAGCCGAGCGCGACGGCACCCACCCATGCCGACGCCTTCGCGATCACGACGGTGCGTGCCACGGCCAGCGGATGCAACAGGTCGCTCCCGTCGCCGATCAACCCGTCGTCGATCTTCGACCGCACATGCCGGCCCCACAGGGCTTCGGCCGCGGCCACGCCGAGCAGTGAGATGCCGGTGAACACCGTGATCGGCGGAAACCACCGGTAGAGCCCGACCACCAGCAGGTAGCCGATCACCGCGGCGACGACCACCGCGGCCGTCAGGTCACGTTTGCGGGTGGGGCCCATTCACACCTCCGACCGCAGGGCCAGGTCGGTCGCCCGCACACCGTCCCTGTCGACGGGATCGAGTTCGGCCAGCAGCCGCGCGACGGGTTGACGCACCCCTGCCACCGCCAGCTGTGCTCCCGGATCCACCGCGGACCACGGCGCCAGCACGAATGCGCGCTGGTGCGCCAGCGGGTGCGGAAGCGTCAGATCGGGCTCACGGACGAAGAGTTCGCTGTCCCCGGCCGTACAGCTGATCAGGTCCACGTCCAGCGTGCGCGGCCCCCAGCGCGCGCCGCGGACCCGTTCGGCGGCCCGCTCGAGTTCCTGGCCCCGCTCGAGCCACCCGCGGCAGTCCGTTGCCGGGTCGTCGGCGATCAGCACCGCGTTCAGGAACGGTCCCTGTTCCACGCCGCCCCACGGCAACGTCTCGTAGACGGGCGACACCGCGACGAGGGCCTCCCCCAGCCCGTCGACCACCGACTGCAGCCGCGCCAGCCGGTCACCCAGATTGGAGCCGATCGACAGCACCACGCGCGTCATCCTGGGCCGCCGCCCCGGCCCCCCCGGCGGGACCGCCGAGCCACGACCGCCACGTCATCGAACGTCAACGGAATGGGTGCCCGCGGCTTGTGCAGGACCACCTCGACGGCGTGTATGCGGTCGTCCCGCATCACGTCTTCGGCGAGCTCACCGGCCACCGATTCGATCAGGTTCTTGGCCGGGCCGCCCACGATGTCGGCCGCCCGCTGCGCCAACTTTCCGTAGTCCAGAGTGTCGGCCAGGGCGTCGGTTGCCGCCGCCCGGTCCAGGTCGATCCAGACCGTGACGTCGACGACGAACTCCTGCCCGTCGCGGCGTTCGTGTTCGTAGACACCGTGGTGACCGTGAACCCGCAACCCGCGCAGCTCGATTCGGTCAGCCACTGTCGGCCGCCGTCCAGGCCCGGGCCACCTTCAGCGCGTCGACGGTGGCTCGCGCGTCGTGTACCCGCACCCCCCACGCCCCGTGCAGCGCAGCCAGCGCGGAGATGACCGCGGTCGCCGTGTCCCGGCCGTCCGGCGGCCGGATCGAGCCGCCCGGCCCGGCGAGCAGCGCACCGAGAAACCGCTTCCGGGAAGCGCCCACCAGCACGGGTATGCCGGTGGCAACGAACTCCGGCAGCGCGCGCAGCAGGGCCCAATTGTGTTGTGCCGTCTTCGCGAAACCCAGCCCCGGATCGATGATCAGCCGGTGCTCGTCGACACCGGCGGCGACCGCCGCGGCCACGCTCGCCAGCAGGTCGGCCCTGACCTCCGCGACCACGTCGGCGTACTCGGGCACCTCGTGCCGACGCGCGGCGGTGACCGAGCGCCAGTGCATCAACACCCACGGCACACCGGTCTCGGCAACCACGTCGGCCATTCGCGGGTCGGCGCGACCACCGGAGACGTCGTTGACCATCCGCGCGCCGTGCTCCAGCGCGGAGCCGGCCACCTCCGCGCGCATCGTGTCGATGCTTACCATAATACCCTGTGCTGCAAGCTCTTTCACGACGGGAACAACGCGCTCCGTTTCAATGTGTGAATCGACGCGGGAGGCGCCGGGACGCGTCGACTCGCCGCCGACGTCGATGATCGTCGCCCCCTGGGCGACCAGCGCCAGCCCGTGCTCCACCGCACGGTCGCGGTCCAGGTACAGTCCCCCATCGGAGAAGGAGTCGTCGGTGACGTTGACGACCCCCATCACCTGAACCCGTGTGTCGCTCACCTGCGCAGAATCAGGTCCAGCGCCTCGGCCCGTGATGCCTTGTCGGTCTTGAACTGTCCGCGCACGGCCGAGGTGGTGGTCACCGCGCCCGGCTTGCGGACGCCGCGCATCGCCATGCACAGGTGCTCGGCCTCCACCACCACGATCACGCCCCGGGGGCTGAGCTTGCGCATCAGCGCGTCGGCGATCTGTCCGGTCAGCCGTTCCTGCAGCTGCGGCCGCTTCGCATACAGGTCCACGACGCGGGCGATCTTCGACAGGCCGGTCACCCGGCCGTCCCTGCCCGGGATGTACCCAACGTGCGCGACGCCGTGGAAGGACACCAGATGGTGCTCACAGGTGGAGTACATCGGGATCTCTTTGACCAGTATCAGCTCGTCGTGCTGCTCGTCGAACGTGGTGTCCAGCACCGAATCAGGGTCGGTGTAGAGCCCTGCGAACATCTCGTGATAGGCCCGTGCCACGCGCGCCGGGGTGTCACGCAGGCCGTGCCGGTCGGGGTCCTCACCGATGGCATACAGGAGTTCGCGCACCGCGGCCTCTGCGCGTTCTCGGTCGAACACCGGGGTGGACAGCGTCGCGGCATGCGAGTTCGGCTGCGCCATCGGGGGCTCCGTTCGTCCTCAGCCGCTTGTCGGCGGGTTACGTCGCTCGTCACCCGCATCACCGGACGACCCGCCGGAGGAGTTGCCGCCCTCGGACGGCGGCGGCCCCTGCGGGTATGGCTGGTACTGCGGATACGGCTGGTACGGCTGCTGCCATTGCTGCGGGGGATACCAATACTGCTGCGGATGCTGCGGAGGCCATCCGGGCGCGTGCCAACCGGCGGGGGCGCCGTAGTCGGGCTGCGTCCCAACCGGGTGCGGCTGCCCGGGCGCCTGGGCGCCGTGGTGACCGGCCGGGTGGCCGTTGGAGCCGTTGCCGTTGGCCGCCTTCGCGGCCTCGGCCTGTTCGCTGGCCGCGGCGATGGCCTTCTTGAACGCCGGCTCCGCGACCGGCTGCGGCCACGGCTCGCCACGCTCGATCGCGAGCTCGCCCGGCGTCTTGATGGGCGGCTTGTCGGACGGGATGCGGCCGCCGAAGTCGTCGAAGATCGTCAACCGGGGCCGCTTCTTCACTTCGGCGAAGATCGCCTCGAGCTCGGCGCGGTGCAGGGTCTCCTTCTCGAGTAGCTCACCCGCCAAGATGTCCAGCACGTCGCGGTGTTCGGTCAGGATCTCCCAGGCCTCGGTGTGCGCGGCCTCGATCAGCTTGCGCACCTCGTCGTCGATGTCGCGGGCCACCTCGTGTGAGTAGTCGGACTGGGTGCCCATCGTGCGGCCCAGGAACGGGTCGCCGTGCTCGGTGCCGTACTTGACCGCGCCGAGCTTGGCGCTCATCCCGTACTCGGTGACCATCGAGCGCGCGATCTTGGTGGCCTGATCGATATCGGACACCGCGCCGGTCGTCGGCTCGCGGAACACCAGCTCCTCGGCGGCGCGGCCGCCCATCGCGAACACCAGCCGCGAGATCATCTCCGAGCGGGTCAAAAGGCCCTTGTCGTCTTCGGGGACCGAGACGGCGTGGCCGCCGGTGCGGCCGCGGGCCAGGATCGTGACCTTGTAGATCGGCTCGATGTCGGGCATCGCCCATGCCGCCAGGGTGTGGCCGCCCTCGTGGTAGGCGGTGATCTTCTTCTCCAGCTCGCTGATCACGCGGCCCTTGCGGCGCGGGCCGCCGATCACCCGGTCCACCGCCTCCTCCAGCGCAGCACCCGTGATCACCGTGCCGTTCTCGCGCGCGGTCAGCAGCGCAGCCTCGTTGATCACGTTGGCCAGGTCCGCACCCGACATACCGACGGTGCGCCGGGCAAGGCCGTCCAGGTCGGCGTCGGGCGCCATCGGCTTACCCTGCGCGTGGACCCGCAGGATGGCCTTGCGCCCGTTGAGATCCGGGTTCGACACCGGGATCTGCCGGTCGAACCGGCCCGGGCGCAGCAGGGCCGGATCGAGGATGTCGGGCCGGTTGGTCGCCGCGATCAGTATCACGCCGGCTCGCGGATCGAAGCCGTCCATCTCCACCAGCAGCTGGTTGAGGGTCTGCTCGCGCTCGTCGTGGCCGCCGCCGAGGCCCGCGCCGCGCTGGCGGCCGACAGCGTCGATCTCGTCGACGAAGATGATGCACGGGCTGCTCTGCTTGGCCTGCTCGAACAGGTCGCGGACACGCGAGGCGCCGACACCGACGAACATCTCCACGAAGTCCGAACCGGAGATCGTGAAGAACGGCACACCGGCCTCGCCCGCAACGGCGCGCGCCAGCAGGGTCTTGCCCGTGCCGGGCGGCCCGTAGAGCAGCACACCCTTGGGGATCTTGGCGCCCAGCGCCTGATAGCGCCCCGGATTCTGCAGGAAGTCCTTGATCTCGTAGAGCTCTTCGACCGCCTCGTCGACGCCGGCGACATCGACGAACGTGGTCTTCGGCATGTCCTTGCTCAGCTGCTTGGCCCGCGACTTGCCGAAGCCGAAGCCCATCCGCGCGCCGCCCTGCATCCGCGAGAACATCACGAACAGCCCGACGAGAAGCAGCAGCGGCAGCAGATAGATCAGCAGCGATCCCAGCATGCTGCCCTGGTTGACGACGGTGTTGACCGACGCCTTCTTGGCGTTCAGCTGGTCGAAAAGCGTTGCCGCGTACCCGGTCGGGTACTTGGTGATGATCTTGTCGGAGTTGTCGGTGTTGCCGTTGGCGCTCTTCAGGGTCAGCCGCAGTTGCTGTTCCCGATCGTCGATCTGGGCGCTCTTGACGTTGTCGGCGTTGATCTGCGCGACCGCCACGGAGGTATCGACCGGTTTGTACCCACGAGTGTCGTTACTGAAGTAAAAGAACGACCAGCCCAGCAACAGCACCACAGCAATCGCCGTGAGCATGCGGATCACGTTTTTCCGGTTCATCCAACATCGGCCGCGGCCGGCCACGTCCTTCCAATACACACAAGGCAGTCAGTTCAGTTCAGGCTACCGCTAGACCAACGTTCGGCAGTTCCCAGGCGGTTTCCGGCGCCCGGCGCCGCGACGGCGACGCGCTCGCGACAGCGCGAGTCGGAGCTGGCGGAGGACCCTTTCAAGCGCGGCGAACCTGTGCTTGGGTGAGACCGTGCTCACATCGACCGAGCGGTCAGTTGAGACGAACGGTGTCGAGCTACGGGTCATCGAGGCAGGTGAGCGGGGCGCGCCGGTGGTGATTCTGGCCCACGGGTTCCCCGAGCTGGCGTACTCGTGGCGCCACCAGATTCCGGCGCTGGCCGAAGCCGGTTACCACGTGCTGGCGCCGGACCAGCGCGGCTACGGCGGATCGTCGAAGCCGGCCGCGATCGAGGACTACGACATCGCCGCGCTCACCGGCGACCTGACGGGGCTGCTCGACAATGCCGGCGCCGAGCGGGCGGTGTTCGTCGGGCACGACTGGGGGGCGAACGTGGTGTGGGCCGAGCCGCTACTGCACCCCGACCGCGTGGCCGGCGTGGTGGGAGTGAGCGTGCCACCGATCCCGCGGCCCCGGGTGCCGCCGACGCACGCCTTCAAGAGGATCTTCGGCGACAACTTCTTCTACATCCCCTACTTCCAGGAGCCGGGGGTTGCCGACGCCGACCTGGGCCGCGACCCCGCGACCACGATGAGGCGGTTGTTCACCGAACCGGGCACGGTGTTGTTCACCGATCCGGGCACGGTGCTGAGCGGCCCCGCGTCCGAGGCAGCCGCCAAGCCGCTGCCGGGCTGGATCAGTCAGCAAGAAGTCGACCACTACATCGCGGAATTCACCCGCACCGGGTTCACCGGGCCCCTGAACTGGTACCGCAACATGGACCGCAACTGGGAGCTCACCGCGACCACGCCCGCCGACACCATCACGGCGCCGTCGCTGTTCATCGGCGGCAGCGACGACCCGGTGCTGCTGTTCAGCCGGCGCGACCGGGCTTCCGAGGTCGTCAGCGGGCCGTATCGCGAGGTGATCATCGACGGCGCCGGGCACTGGGTCCAGCAGGAGCGCCCGGAGGAAGTCAACGCCGAGTTGCTCGACTTCCTGTCCGGACTGGAGTTGCGATGAACGCACCGCTGCGGTTCGGCGTCTTCATCACGCCGTTTCATCCGGTGGGCCAATCCCCCACGCTCGCATTGGAATACGACCTCGAACGCACGGTGGCCCTGGACCGCCTCGGCTACGACGAGGCGTGGTTCGGTGAGCACCACTCCGGCGGCTACGAGCTGATCGCGTGCCCCGAGGTGTTCATCGCCGCGGCGGCCGAACGCACCAAGCACCTGAAGCTGGGCACCGGCGTGGTGTCACTGCCGTACCACCACCCGCTGATGGTCGCCGACCGCTGGGTGCTGCTCGACCACCTGACACGCGGACGGGTGATGTTCGGCACCGGCCCCGGGGCGCTGCCGTCGGACGCGTACATGATGGGCATCGATCCCGTCGAACAGCGCCGGATGATGCACGAGTCGCTGGAGGCGATCCTGGCGCTGTTCCGCGCCGCGCCCGGCGAGCGTGTCGATCGGCACTCCGACTGGTTCACGCTGCGCGACGCCCAGCTGCACATCCGCCCGTACACCTGGCCGTATCCCGAAATCTCCACGGCGGCAATGATTTCGCCGTCCGGCCCGCGACTGGCCGGCAACTTGGGGACATCGCTGCTTTCGCTGTCGATGTCGGTGCCCGGCGGCTACGCGGCCATCGACAACGCGTGGGAGATCGTCATCGAGCAGGCCGAGAAGGCCGGCCGCGACGAGCCTGACCGCCGCGGCTGGCGGGTGCTCGGGATCGTGCACATGGCGGAGAGTCGCGACCAGGCCATCGACGACTGCACCTACGGGCTGGCCGACTTCGCCAACTATTTCGGCGCGGCCGGGTTCGTGCCGCTGGCCAACGCCATCGCGGGCCAACAGTCGCCGCGGCAGTTCGTCGAAGACTATGCGGCCAAAGGCAATTGCTGCATCGGAACGCCGGACGACGCGGTCGCCTACATCCAGGATCTGCTGGACCGCTCGGGCGGGTTCGGCACTTTCCTGCTGCTCGGCCACGACTGGGCCCGGCCGAAGGCGACCTACAAGTCCTACGAGCTGTTCGCCAGGTACGTGATCCCGCACTTCAAGGGCCAGCTGGAGGCGACGCAGGCGTCGCATGAATGGGCACGGGACAAGCGCGGAGAGCTGCTGGGCCGGGCCGGCGAGGCCGTCGTCAAGGCGATCGGCGAACACACCGACGAGCTCAAATTCGAGAGTGAGGAGAAGCGCTGATGCGCGCTTCGGTGCTCCGCGACGGACGAATGGTGTACCGCGACGACGTCGGCGAGCCGGTGCCCGGCCCGGGTCAGGTGCTGGTCGGCGTGCGGGCATGCGGAATCTGCGGCTCAGACCTGCATTTCGCGAAGCACGGGAAGGACGTGCTTGCGCTCGGGGGGCAGATGAGCGGCACCGGACTCGGCGATTTCAGCCTCGACCTGTCCGGTGACGTCTTCATGGGTCACGAGTTCAGCGCCGAGGTGCTCGAGGCCGGCCCCGGCACCGAGGCTCCCGCGGCGGGCACCGTCGTCACGTCGATTCCGGTGCTGTTGTCGCCCGCGGGTGTCGAGCCGATCATCTATTCGAACAGGACGCCCGGCGGCTACGCCGAGCGGATGCTGTTGTCCGCGCCGCTGCTGCTGGAGGTTCCCAACGGGCTGGACCCTCGCTACGCCGCCCTGACAGAGCCCATGGCGGTCGGCCTGCACGCGGTGAACAAGTCAGCGATCCAGCCCGGCGAGGCCGCGCTGGTCATCGGCGCCGGCCCGATCGGGGCCGCCATCGTCGTGGCGCTGGCCAACCGCGGGGTGGAAACCATCGTGGCGGCCGATTATTCACCCAAGCGACGGGAACTCGCGCAGGCGATGGGTGCCCATCAGACCGTCGACCCGGCCCGGGGCTCGCCGTTCGACGCGGCGAGGCCGGCCGTGGTGTTCGAGGCGGTGGGTGTGCCGGGGATCATCAACGACGTGCTGCGCCGGGCGCCGGCGGGCACACGACTCGTCGTCGCCGGCGTCTGCATGCAGCCCGACACCGTGCTGCCGTTCTTCGGCACCACCAAAGAAATCAGTCTGCAGTTCGTCTTCGCCTACGACCCGGCCGAATTCGCCGAGTCGCTGCGGGCGATCGCCGACGGCGAGGTCGACGTCAGCCCGCTGATCACCGCGGAGGTCGGTCTGCAGGACGTCGGCGCCGCGTTCGACGAATTGGCCAATCCCGACGAGCACTGCAAGATTCTCGTCACCCCGTAGCTCGCCGAGTAGCTTGCCGAGTAGCTCGCCGAGTAGCTCGCCGAAACAGAAACCAGGGGGCGAGGAATGCCGAACCGCCTGTTGCCGTTGGCCGCCGCGTGCCTGGCGGTCGTGGGACTGTCGGCCTGCGACTCGTCGAAAACCGCGCCGCCGCAACAACCGGGCAAGGACAGCCGACAGGTCACCGTGGTCGGTTCCGGACACGTACGGGGCACACCGGACATGCTGACGGCCAACGTCTCGATCGAGTTCACCGCGCCCGACGTCACCGCCGCGATGAACCAGACCGGCCAGCGGCAGCAGGCCGTGATCAACGCACTGGTCAGCGCCGGCGTCGACCGCAAAGACATCCGCACCACCCAGGTCCGCCTGCAACCGCAATACGGGCCGGACGCCTCGGCCATCGTCGGATACCGGGCCGGCAACTCCATCGACGTGAAGATCCGCAAACTGGACTCGGCGTCGAACACCCTGGCCCTGATCGTCAGCACCGGCGGCGACGCCACCCGGATCAACTCGGTCAACTACTCGATCGACGACGACTCCCACCTCGTCAAGGACGCACGCGGGCGGGCGTTCCAGGACGCGAACGACCGCGCCCAGCAGTACGCCCAACTGTCGGGGCTCGAGCTGGGCAAGGTCATCTCGATCTCGGAATCCGCGGGGCCGACGCCTCCGACGCCGCTCCCGATGCCCCGCGCTGTTGCCGCACCGGTGCCGCTGGAGCCGGGCGAGCAGACCGTCGGCTTCTCGGTGACCGTCGTCTGGGAGCTGACCTAGCTTCCCTCGGCGACCGGCCCACGGAGACGTTCGCACCGGTCGCGCCCCGATCGCCCTGGCAAGGCGACCACACCTTCCGGTTCCTGCCGCGCCGTCTGATGCAACGGATCGTGCCCAAGCCGGACACCGGACACCCCGATCTGCGCACCGTGCTGACACCCGCCGCGGCGACGGGGGCCGCCCGGCTGGCTCGATTTCCGCCGGGCGACGTGTCGATGAATACCATCCGGCCGAACTGAAAACGTCTGCGGCCGAAATGGTATATGCCGAGATCGATGGGACTAGGGTCGGTAGCAAGTTTCAGTAACACACCAGCAACGAAGGTGGGCATGTCATGGCCGGTCTCGACGATCTCTACTCACAAATCCCCGTCGACCAGATCGCCGGCAAGCTCGGGGTGGACGAGGGCGAGGTGAACAACGCCATTCACACGCTGGTGCCCGCACTCGTCGGTGGCCTGCACCAGAACGCCCAGGATCCCGATCAGGCGGGCCAGATCGCGTCCGCGGCCAACCAGCACGCCGCGAGCGGGCTGCTCGACGGCGGTGTCAACGTTGACCAAGTCGACCAAAACGAGGGTGACAAGATCGTGTCGAACATCTTCGGGGGTAACAACAGCAACGCGGTCGCATCGGCGCTGGCGGGCACCGGCGCGGGCGGAAGCGATCTGATCAAGAAGCTGCTGCCGCTCCTGGCGCCGATCGTGCTGGCCTATGTCGGCAAGCAGTTCGCGCAGAAGAGCGCTGGCTCGACACAGGCCCAGGCCGCACCCGGAGGTGGCGGGCTGGGCGAGGTACTGGGGAGCATCCTCGGCGGCGCCGGCGGCGGAGGTGGCAGCAACCCACTGGGCAGCATCCTCGGCAGCGTGCTGGGTGGCAGCCAGGGCGGCGCGATCGGCAACATCCTGGGTGGACTGCTCGGCGGCAACAAGTAGGCCTGCCCGAGTTCCCCTCGGTGCAGGCGTGTTTCGCGAATTGAGCGGCGCCGCTGCCGACGCCCTGTCCACATCCGGGGATCCGCAGCGGTGGAGGGGGTCTGTCCGGGCTGGGTGAGCGCTGGCCACTTCACCGCGACCCACCAGGGCCTTACGCGATCGTGTTACGGCTCCGAACGTGACAGGCCCGCCCCGTTCGGTGCTGGCCGCTTCATCACGGACTGGGCGGTCGGCGAATTTCCCGTGTCTGCCGAACAGATCGGTTACGGGATTCCGGCGGCGCCGCTCCCCGATGAGCGGCGCCAGCCGGAACACCCATAGCTGGGCGGGGACGCCGTTCCCGTTGAAGAACGCGACCCTCGTGCGGTGATCGGCGACTATGGAATCGTCAGCACCTGTCCCGGCTGGATCAGGTCGGGATTGGCGACGCCGCTCGCATCGGCGATCTGCTGGTATCTGCTGCCGTCGCCGTAGAAGCGCTCCGCGATGGCCCACAGGGTGTCCCCGGAGACGACGGTGTAGGTCCGTACTGCCGGTGGCGGTGGAGGTGGCGGCGGTGCGGGTTCCGGTTCGGGTGCCGGAGCCGGCTGTTCGGCGGCCGGAGCTACCTCGGGAGCCGCGGCCTGGGGAGCCGGGGGCGGCGGCGCGTCGGTATTGGTCTTCGATGACCACGCCACCCCATCAGCCGCATACAGCACCAGGTTGCGGTCGTCCTGCAAGACCAGCCTGACGTCTTTCTTGCCTTTGGTGCCGGAGGCCCACACCGGCTTCTCGTTGGTGTAGAGCACGAAGTTGCCGTCGGGCTGCACTTCCGCGCGCACCACGTCCTGGCCATTCGTGGACGTCGACCAAAAAGCCTCGCCCCAGGTTGCGAGCACTAGGTTGCCGTCGTCCTGCAGGGTCAGGGTGTAAGCCCCGTTGTTGGAGGTGAGCGATCCTCCTTTGGTGAGGTGTTGTCCTTGGGGGAGTGTGTCTGCCACGTTCATTGCCCCTTTCGTCGGGCAGGGTTTCGGCCGCATTTCGGCCAGACATCGTTTCGTGTGCACTACCACCGCCGAGGTTACTAACCTTGGGTTGGCTTCGGGTCCGTTTCGCCAGTCCAACCGAAACGTGCTGGCCAACCACTGATGTGCGTCGCGGCGCGCTACCCAGGTTGGAAACCGGGGCCAAGGTTCTCCCGTCTCGTGAGCAGGACTGCCGGCGGCATCGTTCGTACCGTCCGGCGACCACCAGCGTGTTCAGCCACGTGTACAACTATCTGGGCCACGACATCACCACCCTCGCGTCTCCCGTTGTCAATTCGATTACGCGGCGGGCTGGGTAAGGGCGGATCAAGCCACAACACCGCGACGACGATCCCGATCGCTGCCGGACAGCTGCGAGGGGCCGTGCGAACCGCAACACTGACGCGGCCCTCTTCCGCTTGGAGTCCTTCGGAGAGACATGACGCGCGGCATCGGATCCCCGCCGCCTTGATGTCGCGAAAGAGACCCCTGCTTGCCGCTACAGACCTTGTATTAACGCTATGCGGGGGGGCTAGTGTGAGCTAGATGCCTTCGAGGTCGGGAGTTGAACATGATCCAAGCATCACGCCGGGCCGCATCGGCCCCAGAAGAAAAGAAATGCACCTGTAGCTGCGTTGGGTGCAGGTCGGGCAAGCATTGCGGCAACTACGGAGCAGGCTGCCAGATCTTTTACGGGCGCTGAGCCCGGGCTTACCGCGCCGACGCCACGTGCTGCAGCACCAGACGCGGTCGCGCTCAAATCGGCGCGGGCGCTTCGGCGGTTCGAGCAGCATCCTCCATTGAACTGTTCTGGCGACCCTAGCCAGCAGGGTGAAAACCGTCCTACCAGCTAAAATGCGTCACCGCCGTTGACAGTTCAACACCTAAGTTCACTGCAAATTGTCGGACAAAATGTGGGCACGCTGCACGGATCAGTTGGGGTGGAGAACGACCGCCGTCACGGCATCGCCTCGGTCCACGCGATATGCCCCTCGAAGCCAAGCGTTCTCGCCATGTCGCGGTAGCGATCCCTGAAGTGCGCATAAGCCGCGGCATCGCCGTGAGCCCGCGCCAGTAGAGCCCGTAGTCGCAGCAGGGGCAGTTCGTATGCCACGACACCCGGCTCGGTCGGTATTCGGGCGAGCCGGTCGATCGCAATCTCGGCGGCTTGAGCGTCGTCGTCACCGCCACGCGAGAGCATCGTCTCCACCAACGCGCTGGTCGCGACGCCGTACCAAGCCATCTCGCCGGTATTGACGAACTCGTCGACGAGCCCGCGCAACGTGGCGATGGCTTCGTCGAGGTCTCCGAGGTCGGCCTTGGCCTTCGCGGCTTCGATGTCGATGAGCGGATTCCACGACCGGACACCGACGTGCTCGGCGAGTTCTCGTGCCCGCGCCAACATCTGCACCCCCGACGGCTCGGAACGGGTGCTGTGCCGCAGTACTGCGCCGCGCAGAACGTAAGCCGCGGCGAGCGTGAGGTCGTCGCCGAACTGCTCGGCCAGCCTGAGTATCTCCTCCGATTCGTCGACCGCTGAGGCATCGGGCGTCAGCCAGCCCTGCGACGTGGCGACGAACTGCACGAAAGACGTGACCATGGCCCGCGAAGTCAGGTCGAACCCGCGGGCCATCGTCACGGCGCGTCTCAGATCGTCCTTCCATCCGTCGATGCCCAACGCAGCGCGCGCAACACCTCTGGTCATTGTTGCCAGCGCCAGCGGCGAGCCGACACTGCTGTGCGGGAGAAGCCCTTTGGCAGGGTCGCCGTCGGCCAAGTCGATGATCCGCTGCGCGACCCGCAGCACTTCGCGCGCCTCCCCAACGTGGATGATGTACACGGTCACATTGGCCAAGAGGCGGATCGCGGTTTCGTCGTCGCCGAAGGACTCGGCCCTCGCGACGACCTCCCTGGCAAGTCGGTACGCCTCAGCGACATCGCCGTCGCGGTGGCGAGCCGCCGCGAGCAGCGCTTTGGTGACCGTTTGTGACTGCGCGTCGCCAGACGCGCTGCACAGCTGCTGAAGCTCATTGAAGCCTGCGTCGGCAGTGGTGATGCCGACTCGCCAGGCAGTGGCGCACAGCATCGTGCGGGCCGTCGTCTGCATCGCGGACCGGTCGCCGTCGGGGGCAGGCAGCCTGTCGGCGACATCGCGGGCGTGTCGCCAACTGATGCGGGCGGCGCGAATGTCGCGGGTGGACGACCAAGCCGCGGCCCGCAGGTGCCACATGTACGCCGCACGGAGGTCTCCAGCCGCCTCCAGATGACCCGCGATCACCGCCGCGCTCTGGTCAAGGGCCTGCGCGTCGCATTGTTGGATTGCAGCGGCAAGCCGCCGATGTTGTTCCACTCGAACAGATTTGAGTTGCGATTCGTAGACGACGGTCCGAATCAGCGGGTGCCGGAAAGCGTACTGAACGCGCGGCGCACGCCGGGTCTGGTCGATGAGTTCGGCCTCAACCAAGGCTGCCAATGACGCGTCGGTGTCGCCGTCGACCACGGTAGCGATCAGATAGGCATCGAACGATGCCCCGGCGACGGCCGCCGTGTTCAGAGCCCCTTTGACTGCGGTATCGAGACGGTCGATGCGCGCTGCGATGGCGGCTTCCAGGGTTGCCGGTACCTTCACCTCGGCCGAATCGGCAGGACAGGCGTATGCACCCCGAGTGCCGGTCAAGACACCGCGTGCTGCGAGGTCACGCACGATCTCCTCTGCGAAACACGGATTGCCGTCCGCCTGCTCACAGATTTGGGCAACCATTGCAGCAGCCGACTCGTGTGGGCCGAGCAGTTCGTTGACCAGAGCCGAGGTGTCAACATCGGTAAGCGGCGCAAGCACTATCGTCGTTGAACTCGTTGCCTGCAGAAGTGGGCCGTGGTATTCGGGTCGGTGGGTGACCAGCACCATCGACGGGCTCCGCGAAAGCACGGAAATCAGCTCGGCGAGCACGGCATCGCTCGCCTCGTCGATCCAGTGCACGTCTTCGACGACATACATCGCAGGTGACTTTCTCTCCAGCAGAGCGGTGTTGATCAACCGCCCGACACGCCTCCTGCTTGCCTGCGGTGCGATGTCGGGCATCGGATCGGCGACGTCTCTGATGCCGAGCAGGTCCTCGAGCAGCAGGACGTCGTCCGCATCGCTGCCGGCGAACAATGCCCGAAGCTTACTTCGAGCGACACCGGGTTCGGTCTCACCTACACCGAACGTCTCCTGCAACAGGCGGGCTGCCACGCCGAGCGGGACGTCGGTGGCGTGGGATTCGCAGGTCGCAGTGATCACCTCCACACCACGGTCGCTGGCGAGCCTCGCCGTCTCGGCGGCGATCCTGCTCTTACCGATGCCCGGTGACCCGACAATCTCCACAACCCGACCGCGGCCGCTGATCGCCCGCTCGAGTTCACCCGTCAGGGTCGCCAACTCGCGGCTGCGACCCACCAACGTCGATTGCGCACGGTGCATCTCGGCCGTCTCGCGGCCCGCATCAAGCAGCAGTCGCGCGGGCACCGGATCTCGGACACCCTTGACGTGCACGAGCTGCGGGTCGCTCAACACCGCGCGATCCTGCACCAGAAGAGCGGTCGATTCGCTGACCATCACCCCACCCGGCGGCGCCACCGACTCCATCCGCTGGGCCATGCCGACCTGTTCACCGATCGCGGTGTATACCCTTGCCGTCGAGCCGATTTCGCCTGCGACCACCTTTCCCGAACTCAGTCCGACCCTCAACCTCAACTCGATGCCGTCACGGCGGCTCACCTCGGAGGCCAGAAGCAGGCTCGCGTCCTGAATGGCCAGCGCGGCCAGGCAGCCGCGCAAAGCGTGGTCCTCCAGCGCCGCCGGTGCCCCGAACACCGCCATGATGCCGTCACCGGTGAACTTGTCCACCGTGCCGCCATACCGCAGCACCACCACCGACGAGCGGTCGACCAGCTCGGCCATGATCTCGCGCAACCGCTCCGCCCCCACCGCCGAGGCGATGTCCATCGAATGCACCACGTCGGCGAACAGCACCGTCACCTGCTTGTACTCCGCTGATTGATTGACCTGTGAGAGTGGCGTGCCGCACTCACTGCAGAATTTGGCTCCGCGCCCAAATGAGTGCCGCACGACCCGCACAACAGCCCGGCTGCTGTCAGTGCACCGCGACCGTCGTCCACGCCAGTATCGTTTCACCGCTGGTCGGCCATCGTGTGCCATATCGGCCCGGCGATCGCTTGTAACGCTAGGAGTCGTCCGGTGAGTGCCGCACGGTTACAAGGTGCCCAGGTCGTCGGGCGACCGCGTGCTTCCGAAGCGCCTTCAGGGGCACGACGTCGAGGGTGCGCTCATGAGTGCAGGCCAGCATCACAAGGGGCGGCGCAGCCTTCGCGGTCTCGGGCCAACCCAGGTATTCAGCTGCGGCAGGCACACGGCTGACGAGCGCATTGGCGATCTGTACCCACCCCGTTGGGTACTGGTCTCGGGAATACTCTGCTGCAACCAAGCCACCAGCAGAGAGGAATCCGAGCGATGGTCACGACACGTGCCGAAGCGGCGCACTACCTGAAGGATGCCGGAGGCTTGAAGCTTGTCGTTTTCGGAGCGGATGGGCACGAGGTCGCGGCGATGTTCGTGCAAGGATCGGTGACATACGACGAGGAGGAAGCCACCTTCATTGCGGTCGCTGAGGACGGCCACACGGTTGGGGAACTGTTCGTGGGCGAAACGGTCGGTTACGACGAGAACACAGACGCGTTTGTCATCCGTACCGTGCAATAGCAACCCGCCCCTGGCAAACGGATGTTGTGCCCCTGCACCGTGATGGCTGTATATGAGTCCACCGCGTCGGCAAGCCCGGCGTCGATCACCGGCTGCGCGGAGTCGGCGAACGCGGGCGCATGCAAAGGGCGATCAGGTACCGCGCCCGCGGGAACGTCGGGTTCCAGACCCCGCCACTGGACACCATTGACCCGGACGGACCTGAGGAGCGGCAGCGCACGATGTCGACGCCGGCGAAGGACAACGTTGCGGTGTTGGAGGCGTTCGTGTTGCGTGCTCGTCGGGTCCAGTCGACATCGGTGGGCGCGCACAGATTCTGCGCGCCCTTGCTGACGGGACTTGCTGATTCACACGCCACTGACACGCAGCCGCCGGGAATCGGGGCCCGGGCCAACCTGGCCGGCGAACTGCACTCAGGGGGAGTCGGCACGTAGTAGTAAGCCTCTCCCCGAAGCCCCGCGGAAGACACCTGCGGAAGACAGGTAGTCCGCTACTCGTGCCTCTGAATGGTCGGCGGCCGTACGTTCTGTGCATCCACCGCCCCACATCGCGAGGAGACGAAATGTCGGAATCACCAAAGACATCCGCGATGACGCAGGATGTCA
>NZ_DATFYW010000212.1:0-7724 GCF_035314905.1 Mycobacterium sp. | reverse complement strand
TCGGCTACGACATGACGCAGGCGACGCCCCGCGCGGTGCAGCAGCTGCCGACGGTGCAGAACCCCTACACGCTCGGCGTCGACCCCGGCACCGGCCGGCTGTTCATCGCCGGCGTCACCGGCGGGATCGTGCAGATCATCGACGGGCCAACATAGATTGGACCCATGCCGGCCAGGCGAGACGTCACCCGCGATACAGAAGCTGACTACGACGAACACGCGGTGCAGGTCACCGGCCCCAAACGCGAGGCCGCCGGGGTCCGCGCGGTGCTGGTGTCGCTGCTGGATCACGTTGCGGCAAAATCGAACACCCCGGTGTCCAAGGCGATCGTCATCAGGCTGGAGCCCGCATGGGCCGGGTGACCGCGCGGCGGCCGGCTCGGCGGGTCACCGCCGGCGGAACCGTCAGCAGGCCGGAGACGTTGGCCGTCGAGGAGCCGCTGGAGATCCGGGTCAACGGCGCACCCGTCACGGTCACCATGCGCACCCCCGGCTCAGACGTCGAACTGGCGCAGGGATTTCTGCTCACCGAGGGAGTGATCGCGAACCGCGGCGACGTGATCACCGTGCGCTACTGCTGGGGCGCGGGACCGGACGGCACAAACACATACAACGTGCTCGACGTGACGTTGGCCCCAACAGTCGCCGCGCCCGAGGTCGACGTCACCCGCAACTTCTACACGACCTCGTCGTGCGGGGTGTGCGGGAAGGCCTCCCTCGACGCGGTGCGGCTGACCAGTCGCTACTGTCCCGGCGACGACCCCACCTCGGTCACCGCCGCCACCCTCACGGCGATGCCGGGCCAGCTGCGCTCGGCGCAAAAGGTATTCGCCAGCACCGGCGGGTTGCACGGCGCGGCGCTGTTCCGCGCCGACGGCACGATGCTGGCCGTGCGCGAGGACATCGGGCGGCACAACGCGGTTGACAAGGTGATCGGCTGGGCCCTGGAGAACGACACGATCCCGGCCACGGGAAGCGTGCTGCTGGTCAGCGGCCGGGCTTCGTTCGAGCTGACGCAGAAGGCGGTGATGGCCGGGATCCCGGTGCTGGCCGCGGTATCGGCGCCCTCGTCACTGGCCGTCGATCTGGCCGGCCAGTCGGGCCTGACGCTGGTCGCGTTCCTGCGCGGCGACTCGATGAACGTCTACACCCGGCCGGACCGGGTCACCAACTAGGCGCTCTTGTCGCGGCGCTCGGTGCGCTGCGGTTTGCGCGGCACGATCGTCGGCAGCACGTTGTCCTGGACGGTCTCCTTCGTCACGACGACCTTGGCGACGTCGTCGCGGCTGGGGATGTCATACATCACCGGCAGCAGGACTTCCTCCATGATCGCGCGCAGGCCGCGCGCGCCGGTGCCGCGGTGAATGCCCTGATCGGCGATGGCCTCGAGCGCGTCCTCGGTGAACTCCAGCTCCACGCCGTCCATATCGAACAGCCGGGTGTACTGCTTGACCAACGCGTTCTTGGGCTCCGACAGGATTCGGACCAGCGATTCCTTGTCCAGGTTCGTCACCGACGCGACGACGGGCAGCCGGCCGATGAACTCGGGGATCAGCCCGTACTTGATCAGGTCCTCGGGCATGACCTCCGCGAAGTGGTCCTGCGTGTCGATCTCGGCCTTCGAGCGGACCTCCGCGCCGAAGCCCAAGCCGCGCTTGCCGGCCCGATCCGAGACGATCTTCTCCAGCCCGGCGAACGCACCCGCCACGATGAACAGCACGTTGGTCGTGTCGATCTGGATGAACTCCTGATGCGGATGCTTGCGGCCGCCCTGCGGCGGCACCGACGCCTGCGTTCCCTCCAGGATCTTCAGCAGCGCCTGCTGAACACCCTCGCCGGACACGTCACGGGTGATCGACGGGTTTTCACTCTTGCGGGCGATCTTGTCGACCTCGTCGATGTAGATGATCCCGGTCTCGGCGCGCTTGACGTCGTAGTCGGCGGCCTGGATCAGCTTGAGGAGGATGTTCTCCACGTCCTCGCCGACGTAACCGGCCTCGGTCAGCGCCGTCGCGTCGGCGATCGCGAACGGCACGTTGAGCATCTTGGCCAAGGTCTGCGCCAGATACGTCTTGCCACAGCCGGTGGGGCCCAGCATCAAGATGTTCGACTTGGCCAACTCGACCGGCTCGGATCGCGAGTCGCGGGTCTTCTCGCCGGCCTGGATGCGCTTGTAGTGGTTGTACACGGCGACGGCCAGCGTGCGCTTGGCGGTGTCCTGGCCTATCACGTAGCTCTCGAGGAACTCCCGGATCTCGGCCGGCTTGGGCAGCTCGTCGAGTTTGACGTCGTCGGCGTCAGCGAGTTCCTCTTCGATGATCTCGTTGCACAGATCGATGCACTCGTCGCAGATGTACACGCCGGGGCCCGCGATGAGCTTCTTGACCTGCTTCTGGCTTTTCCCACAGAACGAGCACTTCAGCAGGTCACCGCCGTCTCCGATGCGCGCCATGTGGTCGGGTCCTACTTCCTGTCCGTTGTCGATCTGAGCATTCTGCCGGACGTACCTCCCGACGCTACCCGCTTGTTCGGTCGGTGGGCGACCGATAGAAGCGAATCGCGTCAGTGGTATTTCCTGCCGTGGCTGGCTGCCGCGCTTGTGTGAACATATCGCCTGCCCGGGCCCGCGGCGGCGCGCAGCGCCCGACCGTGTCCTTGGCGTGTCGCCGCCGTTACTGGACCGAGAGGCGCCCGCAGCGGCCGGCCCTGCAGTGGATCAAGCGGTCTGCGCCGACAGCTTGCGGTACTCCAGGACCGTGTCGATGATGCCGTAGTCCTTAGCTTCCTCGGCCGTCAGAATCTTGTCGCGGTCGGTGTCCTTGCGGATCGTCGCCGCGTCCTTGCCGGTGTGGCGGGCCAGCGTGTTCTCCATCAAGGTCCGCATCCGCTCGATCTCGGCGGCCTGGATCTCCAGGTCGGAGAACTGGCCCTGGATCACCCCGGCCAGCGCCGGCTGGTGGATCAGGACACGGGCGTTGGGCAGCGCCATCCGCTTTCCGGCGGTGCCGGCGGCCAGCAGCACCGCCGCGGCGGATGCCGCCTGGCCGAGGCACACGGTCTGAATGTCCGCGCGCACGTACTGCATCGTGTCGTAGATCGCCATCAGGGACGTGAACGAGCCACCGGGCGAGTTGATGTACATCGTGATGTCGCGGTCAGGATCCAGCGACTCGAGCACCAGCAACTGCGCCATGATGTCGTTCGCCGACGCGTCGTCGACCTGCACGCCGAGGAAGATGATGCGTTCCTCGAACAGCTTGTTGTAGGGATTGGATTCCTTGATACCGAAGCTGGAGTGCTCGATGAACGACGGCAGGATGTAGCGCGCCTGCGGCTGCACCGCGGGATCGGTCTGAGGGTGGCGTGTCATGACGGGGTAACTCCATTGATCTCGGCGCGGGCGATGATGCGGTCGACGAACCCATATTCCAGCGCCTCCTGGGCGGTGAACCACCGGTCGCGATCGGAGTCGGCGACGATCCGCTCCAGCGGCTGACCGGTGAACTCGGCGTTGAGCCGGAACATCTCCTTCTTGATCACCGCGAACTGCTCGGCCTGGATCGCGATGTCGGCGGCGCTGCCGGTGACGCCGCCCAGCGGCTGGTGCATCAGGATGCGGGCATGCGGCAGTGCGTAACGCTTGCCCTTGGTGCCCGCCGCCAGCAGGAACTGACCCATCGACGCGGCCATGCCCATCGCATAGGTCGCGACGTCGCAGGGCGCCAGCACCATCGTGTCGTAGATGGCCATGCCGGCGCTGATCGAACCGCCGGGAGAGTTGATGTAAAGGGAGATGTCCTTGGTGGGGTCCTCGGCGGCCAACAACAGGATCTGCGCGCAGAGCCGGTTGGCGACGTCGTCGTCCACCTGCGAGCCGAGGAAGATGATCCGCTCGGCGAGCAAACGCTCGTAGACCGAGTCGACGAGGTTGAGCCCGCCCGTGCTCGAACGCATGTGAGTCACGAGTGATACCTGCTTTCTGGACGATGGATCCTCACCGACACTAACCAACCGGGCGAGTCGCGCACTCCCGACACCGTGCGCGTTCGCTCACAGCGTCACTGGATCTCATTGTCGTTTTGCTCATTGTCGTTTTGATTCTCGTCAGTAGTCTCCGCCGGCCGGGGCTGTTGCGCTGCCTGCGCCCCGGTCTCGGCGGCCTGCTCCGGCCGGGGACCGAAGAACTCGCCGGTGTCGATGGGATTGCCCGCGGTGTCGGTGACCGTGGCAGCCCGCACCACCGCCGCGAGCGCCTTGCCGCGGCGGACGTCGGCGAACATCGTGGGCAGCTGGTTGTTCTCCTGCATGAACTGCAGCAGCTGCTGGGGCTCGACGCCGTACTGCCGCGACTGCAGCACCAGCCGTTCGGTGATGTCCTCCTGAGCGACCTGCACGTCCAGGTCGTCGGCGATCGCGTCGACGAGCAGCTGCGTCTTGATGGACCGCTCCGCGTTCTGGCGGTTCTCGGCGTCGAACTCCTCGCGGCTGGAGCCCTGCTCGGCCAGCGCTTCGGCGAACTTCTCCTCGTCGTGGTCGAGGCCGTGAACGGCCTGGTGCACGGTCTGGTCCACCTGCGCCTGCACGATCGCCTCGGGCAGCGGCACCTCGGTCTGGTCGAGCAACGTCTCCAGCGCCTTGTCGCGGATCTGCTCGGCCTGCTGCACCCGCTTCAACCGGCGCACCTGGTCGGCGAGACTGGCCCTGAGCTCGTCAATGGTGTCGAATTCGCTTGCCAGCTGGGCGAACTCGTCGTCGAGCTCGGGGAGTTCGCGCTCCTTGACCGAACCGACGGTCACCGTGACCTGTGCCTCCTGCCCCGCCCGCGGGGCGGCCACGAGCTTGGTGGTGAACACCCGGCTCTCCCCGGCAGAAAGCCCGACGATGGCTTCGTCGAGACCGTCGATCAACTGACCCGAGCCGACCTCGTGAGACATGCCCTCGGTGGCGGCCTCCGGCACGTCTTCGCCGTCGACGCCGGCGCTCAGGTCGATCGAGACGAAGTCGCCGTCCTGCGCCGGCCGCTCCACCCCGGTCAGCGTGCCGAACCGGGCCCGCAGGTTGGCCATCTCGGCGTCGACCTCCTCGTCGGTGACCTCGATCGGGTCGACGGTGATCGTCAGCGCGCTCACGTCGGGCAGCGTGATGTCGGGACGGATGTCCACCTCGGCGGTGAACGTCAGCTCGTCGCCGTCCGCCATCTTGGTGATCTCGATGTCGGGCTGACCAAGTGGCCGCACATCCGAGGTCGAGACCGCTTCGGTGTAGCGGCTCGGCAGTGCGTCGTTGACCACCTGCTCAAGCACCGCGCCGCGCCCGATGCGCGCCTCGAGCAACTTGGCCGGGGCTTTGCCGGGGCGGAAGCCGGGCAGCCTGACCTGCTCGGCAAGCTGCTTGTAGACGCGGTCGAAATCGGGCTGCAGCTCGGTGAACGGCACCTCCACGTTGATGCGGACCCGGGTCGGGCTCAGCTGCTCGACGGTGCTCTTCACGTCAGTAACTCCTCGGCTCGGTAGATGTCTGCTGTCGGGGTGACAGGATTTGAACCTGCGGCCTTCCGCTCCCAAAGCGGATGCGCTACCAAGCTGCGCTACACCCCGGGTCTGCCTGCCGTTTTCCTTGCACAGGCGCCGACGCGATACTACGGCCTGGCATGAAGATGGCCTCAATTGGATTTCGTCGATTGGCGTGGGCCAGTGCCGAAACGTACAGTCGCCCTCGTGCTGTGCGTGCGGGCGTAGCTCAGTGGTAGAGCCCTAGTCTTCCAAACTAGCAACGCGGGTTCGATTCCCGTCGCCCGCTCAGTGATGGGGTGTCAGCTCGCCAGGGAGGGACGTTGAGTGGCATCGCGCAACTAAACATCGACGGCGTGTGCGCATCCGGCTTCGAGCAGGTGCGCACCGCGTTCGAGGCCAACTTCACGGAACGCGCCGAGGTCGGGGCCGCCGTTGCGGTCTGGGTCGACGGCGACCTGGTAGTCAATCTGTGGGGCGGCTGGGTCGACGGCGCCCGCAGCAAGAGCTGGCGCGAAGACACGCTGGCCAGCGTCTTCTCCGGCTCCAAAGGGTTGACCAGCACCTGCGTGCACCTGCTGGCCGACCGCGGGGAGATCGACCTGCACGCACCGGTCGCGGCCTACTGGCCGGAGTTCGGGCAGGCCGGCAAGGACACGATCACGGTCGCCTCCGTCATGGGCCACCGCTCCGGGGTGATCGGACCGCGGCACCGGATGGCGCCCGAGGAGGCCCTGGACTGGGATCACGTCTGTGCGCAGCTGGCCGCCGCGGAGCCGTGGTGGGAGCCGGGCACCGCCCAGGGATATCACATGGTCACGTTCGGCTTCATCCTCGGCGAGATCGTGCGCCGGGTCACCGGCCGCACAATCGGCCAGTTCCTGCGCAGCGAGATCGCCGAACCGCTCGGCATCGACGTTCACCTCGGCCTGCCGCCGCGCGAGCACCACCGCTGCGCCGAGATGGTCAACAAGCCGCACATCCGCGACGTACTGGCCGCGGGCTCCGCACCGGGCCACCCGACCTGCGTCGAGGAGCACCCGATGGCCGGGCTGTCGATCGCGATGGGCTTCGTTCCCGACGACGAGCTCGGCTCCAACAGCATCGACCTGTGGCGATCCGCGGAGTTCCCGGCCACGAACTGCCACGTGTCGGCGCTCGGCATGGCCACCTTCTACAGCGCGCTCGCCCAGGAGAAGCTGCTGACCCGCGCGCACATGGAGCAGGTCCGGATGTCGCAGGGTGGCTACGACGTCGACGTCGTGCTGGGCCCGCGGGTGGCCGATCACGGATGGGGGCTGGGCTACATGCTCAACCAGCGCCTGGTCGCCGGACCCAATCCGCACATCTTCGGCCACGGCGGCTCGGGCGGGTCGTTCGCGTTCGTCGACCTGGAGCATCGGATCGGCTACTCGTACGTGATGAACTACTTCGACGCGACGAAGTGCCACGCCGACCCGCGCAGCGTGGCGCTGTCCGACGAGGTCTACGCCGCGCTGGGCGCGGCCGCGCGCTGATTGCCAGCCGGTCCAGCGCGATGCGCCGTCGGTAGGCTGGACGCCATGAGCGCGGTGGTGTTGGTCCTCGTCGTCGTGGTCGTCGCGGCGATCGTGCTGGCCGTCGTCGGCTCGTCGCGGGCCGCGGGCAATCGGGCCGCGGCGTCGCTGGCCGACGCCAAAGCCGACGCACGCCGGGCGATCGAACTGCTCGGCGGGCAGGTGCTGAACCTGACCGGCACCAACGACGCGTCGAAGCAGGCGCTGGCCGACGCGTCGGAGCGGTTCACCGCCGCCTCGTCCCAGATCGAGCAGGCGTCCTCGCTGCGCCAAGCGCAGCTGGCCAAGGAAAGCGCGATGGAAGGCCTCTACTATGTGCGCGCGGCGCGGCAGGCCATGGGGATGGATCCCGGGCCGGAGTTGGCGTCACTGGCCGGGCAGCGGTCCGCGGGCGCGGTGACCGAGGATCGCCGGGTGCAGGTGGAGGGTCGCCAGATCGAAGCCTCCCCCGCACCGTCGGAGCGCACGCCGAACTACTTTCCCGGCGGGCGCGTCGCGGGCCGGCCGGTGCCCGCCGGCTGGTACTCCGAACCGTGGTGGAAGCCGGCGTTGATCGGCGGGGCCTGGGGCCTGGGCTCGGTGCTGCTGTTCGACTCGTTGTTCTCCGGCATGCACGGGGTCGGCTACGACGCCGCGGGCTTCGAGAACGGCTACGGCCA
>NZ_DATFYW010000211.1:0-2484 GCF_035314905.1 Mycobacterium sp. | reverse complement strand
GAGCAGTTGGCGTTCGATGAGCGCCTGCTTCGGCAGGCGTTGTCGGCGCTGGACTGCGGGGCGCTGGAGATTTTGGTGCGCGGTGTGCGCGTGGACCCCGACGCGCTGCGGCGACGACTGCGGCTGCGCGGCAGCCGAGCCCTGTCAGTGGTCATCACCCGCATTGGCTCCGGGCCCGCCGATCACGCGACGGTGTTCGTGTGCCGCCCCTCTCGATAGTGCGCGGGTACTCTGGCTGCGGTCACTCTTCCAGGCGCCCAGCCCTTTTAGTCCGAAGTTACGACGGCTTTCGGGCGTGATCTGATCCTTGAGCTGGACAGAGGGCTGTGAACCGGCTTAGATATGTAGTCAGAATTATTGGCGTGTCGCATTCACTGATTCGTCGATACCCGATAGGATGCTGGCTATGCCGCGTAAGCAGGGCCGAGTTCACGTAGTCAGAGTCCAGAAGACGCACGTGGACAAGCAGGGCCGGCGCCGCGAGTACGTGTCGGTATACCTGCGGCGCACTTACCGCGACGGCAGCGCGGTGCGCAACGAGACCGTGGCGAACCTGTCGATGCTGCCGGCGGAGACGGTCGACGCGATCGAGGCGACCCTGAAAGGCAAGCGGCTGGTGCCGGTGGGAGAGGCGGTCACGATCACTCGGTCGCTGTCGCACGGACACGTGGCCGCGGTCGCGGCGATGGCGCGCACGCTGGGCCTGCCCACGCTGCTGGGGCCGGCGTGCCGGTCCCGGGACATCGCTGTGGCGCTGATCGTCTCGCGGGTGATCCGACCCGGCTCGAAGCTGTCCACGCTGACCTGGTGGCCCGACACCACCCTGGGCGTCGATCTGGGCGTGGCCGACGCGTGCACCGATGAGATCTATGCCGCGATGGACTGGCTGGCCGACCGGCAGCAGGCGATCGAGAAGAAGCTCGCGGCCAAACACCTTGCCCCGGACGTGAACCCGGGCCGGATGGCGTTGTTCGACCTGACCAGCGCGTGGGTGACCGGGCGGTGCTGCGCGCTAGCCGCGCGCGGCTACTCCCGCGACGGCAAGAAGGGCTGCGAGCAGATCGAGTACGGGGTGCTCACCGACCCGGCGGGCCGCCCGGTCGCGGTGCGGGTGTTTCCCGGCGACACCGCCGACCCGGTCGCGTTCAGCGAGATCGTCACCGTGATCCGCGACGGGCTGGGCATCCAGCGGCTGGTGCTGGTGGGCGATCGCGGCATGATCACCTCCGCGCGCATCGACGCGCTGCGAAAACTCAACGACAACCCCGACACCGCAACCGATTTCGGGTGGATCACCGCGCTGCGCGCACCCGCGATCGCCAAACTCGCCGCCGACGACGGCCCGCTGCAGATGAGCCTGTTCGACACCCAGGACCTGGCCGAGATCAGCCACCCCGACTACCCCGGCGAACGGTTGATCGCCTGCCGCAACCCCGCGCTGGCGGCCGAGCGCGCCCGCAAACGCGCAGAGCTGCTGGCCGCGACCGAGAAACTGCTCGCCGGCGTCGCCGATCGGGTCACCCGCGGCACTCTCATCGGGGCAGGCGAGATCGGTATCGCGGTGGGCAAGGCTATCGGGAAATACAAGATGGGCAAGCACTTCCGCACCACCATCACCGACACTTCGTTCACCTACCGTCGCGACACCGCCGGCATCGACGCCGAGGCCGAGCTGGACGGCATCTACGTGCTGCGCACCAGCGTCGACACCGACACCTTCGACCCCGCCGCGGTGGTGGAAAGCTACAAGAACCTCGCCAACGTCGAGCGCGACTTTCGCATCATCAAGACCGACGACCTAGACCTGCGGCCGATCCACCACCGCCTCGACGACCGCGTCAAAGCGCACGTGCTGATCTGCCTGCTCGCCTGCTACCTGGTCTGGCACCTGCGCAAGGCATGGGCACCAATGACGTTCACCGACGAGCACCCACCCCAGCGGGAAAACCCGGTCGCGGCCGCACAGCGCTCACCCGAAGCCGATGCGAAGGCATCCCGCAAGCACGACGCCAACGGCAACCCGCTACGCAGCTTCCGCGGCCTGCTCGACCACCTGGCCACCCTCACCCGCAACCATGTCCGCTACCACGGCGCCAGCACCGACGTGTCCGTGCTCGCCGACCCCACCGCCGACCAACGCCGCGCCTTCGACCTGCTCGACACCCCGATACCGCTCACCGCCGCCGCGTAGCCAGAACAACCACCCCACGAAACCAGCCAATCCCCAGGTCACCCCGGGATTCACCTATTTCAGCTGCCGTAACTTCGGTCTAGTCGCCGCGAGCGTAACGCCACGGCGATATTTCGGAAAACCGCTGTGGCGTTACGCTCGCGACTCCTCGATGTTTGACGGCCGCGGGTTCTGCAACTCGTGTGAGCGGAGGCGACGGTCGGCGCCCGATGGCCCGTTGAGGGGGCGGGCCATCGGGCCTAACCGAGCGATACCGAGCGATTCAGCCGGATGACGCCCGATATCCTTGCTCG
>NZ_DATFYW010000210.1:0-3555 GCF_035314905.1 Mycobacterium sp. | reverse complement strand
TGGGTCTGCAGGTAGTCGATGTGCGTTTCTTCGTCGGCCATGATCCGCTCGAGCAGCACCGCACTCGTGGAGTCCTGCTTCTGGCGGCACATGACGATGCCGGGCCTGAGTCTCGCGGCGACTTCCAGTTCGATGGCCAGGTCGCTCTCGAACTGCTCGCGCAGCGTCTGGCCGATGCGCAGCGAGAACAGCCGCTGGTAGTTCGGCAGGCCGTCGAGAAGAAGAATGCGATCGGTGATGGCCTCGGCGTGGTTCATCTCCTCGAAGGACTCGGCACGCGTGTGCTCCGCTATCTCGCTGAATCCCCAGTTCTGCTGCATCTTGGAATGCAGGAAGTACTGGTTGATCGAGGTGAGCTCGCTGGTCAGCTGCTCGTTGAGCAGCCGAAGGACGTCGGGGTCCCCCTGCATGTGTTCTCCTAACTCTCAGCCGTCCGAACCGGCGGCCGATAAAAGATCAGCAACTGCCCGATACCACCGGCGAGTCCCAGCGCCACCGACACCACCAAGCCAGCCCAGCCGTCACACCAGTTGTGCCCGAACAACAGCCAGTCGAGGCTGAAGCGGCCTGCCCCGATGGTCGCGATCGCGACCGCGCCGACCGCGAGCACCAGGTTGTACTCCCAGCCTTCCTTGACGATGAAAAACCCGTTGGGGCGGTGGACAGTCCACGCCGCCACCAGCATCAGCGCGACGAAGCCGGCGGCGGGGATCGGCGTCAGCAGTCCGGCCGCCAACCCGAGGCCGGCCGCGACCTCACACGTCGCCGCGATGCGGGCGTGCAATCCACCGGGTTTCATGCCGATGCTCTCAAACCATCGCGCGGTGCCCGGTATCCGCCCGCCGGCGAAGAACTTGTTGAATCCGTGCGCGGCCAGGGTCAGCCCGAGGCAGAGCCGCAGGATGAGCAGGCCGGTGTCGACCGCGTAGCCGTGAACTGTCATCGAAACAACCTCCTCACGCGTTTGACCGACGACTGCGGTGCGAGATCTCGAGCCTCCGCCTCCGTGGCTTTGATGATGGCTTGAACCGTACGCCGGCAGCGGCCGCAGTCCGACCCCGCACCGCAGGCATTGGCGACTTTCTTCGTCGTCGACGCTCCACCGGCGACCGCGTCCCGCACGGCTTGACTGGTAACCCCTTTGCACAGGCACACATACATCGAGGGGTTCCGTCCTACGCGTTCTCTTCGATGCGCATCATGTTCACGAACTCACCGACGAACAGCGGCGGATACGGGCCGACACCCGCACCAACCATCCATTCCGCGACCCCGTCGGGATGCTGAATCCATCGCCGCGCGTCCTCTTCGCTGTCGATCTCCTGGAGAATCAGCACCTCATGTTCATCGTCGAAAGCCCGGTAAAACCAGATCTTTCGGATGCCGGCCGCCCGCAGCCTGTCCGCGGCGAGGCGAACCCGCCCGATCAGGGTGGACACGTCGCGGACCGACGTCATCGCCGCCATCACGATGCCCGGCGGGGCAGGCTCCGATGATGTTGTCAGCTCCAGCTTTTCCACCATTTCACCGGCGAACACGCCGGGAATGTCGGTCACGCCGACCGCGTCGAACCAGTCGAACCACACGCGTGAGCGCAACAGGTCAACGACGGGTTCGGGGTTGCGGATACCCATCGTCACCAGCACGCGGCCCTCGTCGGTCGTCGACGCATACACCAGAACGTGATGCGCCCCGAGCCCGGCCAGCTCCGCCTTTCGACGTTGCAGCAGTGGCCACACGCGTCCCGGATCGGGGACGCGGTAATCCGAAGCGAGTATGAGCGTGGGGGTCCGGGTGTCGCTCATCGGTCCCATCTGCTAATCGCTGGCCGGCAGCGGCTTGGCTTCCTTGAGTGTCAGGGGCACGTGACCCACGCTCAGCGTGCCAGCACCGGCCTTGGTCACCAAGACCTCAGCGCCGGATTCGTCCACGTAGCGTTTCCCCATCATGTTGCCCGCGGCGAAGTCCGGATTCAGCGTTGCGCCGCCGGGGATCTCGGCGTCGAGCGGCAGCATCGGGACGCCGCCGGCGTGCAGGTCATCGAGGCGCTCGGTTGCGCGCACCACAATGACCTGCGTGTCACAAACCTGGCTGCGCAGGCGCGTACCCGTCTTGATCATCATTGCCCCTTCGTGTCGTAACGGAACCGGCTCGCCGGCCGGTAAGGTCGTCGACCAGCTCACGGCGGAGGACCTTCCCCGTCGGCGTCACCGGCAGCTGATCGCGAAACACCACCCAGTCGGGTGTGCGTGAACCTCGCAGGGTCTTGCGAACATAGTCGCGGAGTGCCTCGGGATCCGCGGTCGCCCCCTCCTCGGGCACCACGACCGCGGTGATGATCTGTCCCCATTCGGGATCCTCCACGCCGACGACCGCGACCTCGCGAACCGAGGGATGCTCCACGAGGACGTCCTCCACCTCGGCGGGCGCGACGTTTTCGCCGCCCCTGATGATCGTGTCGTCGGAACGTCCGGTGATGAACAGATAGCCGTCCGCGTCGACCATGGCGCTGTCTTTGGTCGGAAACCAGCCGTGCTCGTCGAGGACCGAGCCGATCTCGGCGTATCTGCCCGAGACCTGCGCCCCCCTGACGAAGAGTTCGCCGGTCTGATGCGGTCCGAGCACCGCGCCGTCCTCCCCGCGGATCTGGACCTCGATGCCGGGGACCGGCTGCCCCACCGAGCCGAGCCGCTTCCCGACCGCCTCGTCGGTGGCCTGTAGTGCCGCCCGATGGTCCTCGGGGGTGAGCACCGCGATCGTCGAACTGGTCTCGGTCAGCCCGTAGGCATTCACGAAGCCGACGTCCGGCAGCAGCTCGAGTGCCTTACGCAGCAGCGGCAGGGCAACTTTCGACCCGCCGTACGCCAGGCTGCGCAGTGTGGGGATCGATGCCGGACTGCTTTCGAGCTCGCTGACGATCCGGTTGAGCATCGTCGGCACCACGGTCGCGTTGGTGACCGACTCCCGGATCACCAGCCCGACCCAATCCTTCGGATCGAAGGTGCACTGATACACCATCTTTCGGCCCGCGTAAAGGTTCGACAACGCCGCGCCCACGCCAGCGATGTGGTAGGGCGGCACGCAGATCAGGGCGGCGTCGCCGGGTGCCGCCGAGTCGAATTCGACAGTCCCGGTGACGTAGCTGGTGAGGTTGCCGTGCGAGAGTTCCACCGCCTTGGGCCGCGACGTGGTACCGGAGGTGAACAGCAATATCGCGACGTCGTCGGGATCGGGGAACAGCGAGACAGGCTCGGCGGCGCGGGCCTCGTCGAGGAAAGCGTCCGACTCGATGACCTTCGCCCCGGCGGAGTGCGCGATATCGCAATACTCGCTGTCGCACACCACCAACGGGTCTTCGAGCCGCTCGATCAACTCGCACAGGGCCGCACCGCTCAGCCGATAATTCAGCGGCGTGAACGGCAGCCCGGCACGCGCGGAGGAGAAGATCAGCAGCGGCAACATCACGCCGCCGGTGCCGACGTAGGCCACACTGCGGGCGCCCGACGCGGCGAGAACGCCTGCGCCGCCGTCGGCCAACGCGTTCAGCTCGCCGAC
>NZ_DATFYW010000209.1:0-16027 GCF_035314905.1 Mycobacterium sp. | reverse complement strand
GAGATCGCCGATATCATGCCGAACATCGCGAAACTGTCGGAGCCGCAACGCCTCCGATCCGGATGGATCAACGGCGTCAAGGAGCTGATGGTTTCCTATCCCGGTTAGGGTGAGCCGTGAAGTACTACATCAGCACCGGCTACCTCGACACCCGGGAGATCGTCGAGATCGCGAAGGCGGCCGACGAGCTCGGCTACGACGGGCTCGGCATACCCGATCACGTGGTCAACCTCGAGGCCTTGTCCACGCCCTACCCCTACACCCGCGACGGCAGCCGTCGGTGGGCGCCGTTCACCGACTGGCCGGACCCCTGGGTGCTGATCGGCGCGCTCGCGCAGTGCACGCAGCGTCTCCGGTTCGTCACCACTGTGTACGTGGCCGCGCTGCGTGACCCCTACAGCGCGGCCAAGACGATCGGGACGGCGGCGCTCCTCGCCGACGGGCGCGTTGAACTCGGGCTCGGAGTGGGGTGGTGCGCCGAGGAGTTCGAGCTGCTCAACGCCCGGTTCGATCGGCGCGGCAGACGAACCGACGAGATGGTCGAGCTGATGCGGGCGCTGTGGTCGCCCGGCTGGACGGAGTTCGACGGCGAGTTCTACCGCGCCCCGCGGCTGGAGATGTCCCCGACGCCGCCGCCGATACCGATCTGGGTCGGTGGGCTCACCGACGTCGCGTTACGGCGCGCTGCGCGCTACGACGGCTGGGTGGGAGACATGATCACCACCGACGACGCGATCGCCGTCGCCCAGCGACTCCGCAAATACCGCGACGAGCAGCAACGATCCGACCGCGAATTCGCGGTGCTCGCGCCGCTGATCGACGCGCTCACCCCGGCGGACTACGAACGCGCCGAGGACGGCGGCGTCACCCACATCCTGACGATGCCGTGGATGTTCTACAGCGGCCGCGACGCCACGCCGGCCGAGAAGGTGGACGGCATGAAACGGTTCCGCGACGACGTGGGCCTGGACCGTCAGCGGTAGTAGATGTCGAGGTTCTGCACCAGCCCGTCGTCGTTGAGCTCGAAGATGTCGACGGTGTAGACGGTCGTGCCGTCCTCGTCGAGCGGGCTGGTGCCCTGCAGTTGCGCCACTTCGACGTTGCCTTGCTCGATGTGCCGGGTGATCGTCATCCGGAGCTGGCCGGCGAACACGACGTCATTGTGAAAGTCGGCGATCTCGATGTGCCCCCGGTCGGTGCCCACCGGATGCGTCAGAATGGCGTCCTCGGCGAACAGCGCAAGCAGCGCCGCAGAATCGGCGTTGTTGACTGCCTCGACGTATCGATCCGCTGTCGTCATGATGCCTCCCATCCCGCGGGCATGGTCACCCATGCCCGCCGCCTTCCCCAATCAATCTAGCTCCCACCTTGGTCGCGTTTGCCGGGACGTGGACTCACACCGCGCCCGGTGCTCGCCCGGTGCAGCGAGAACTGCTGATTCGCTTTCGATCTCGGACCGAAGCGGCGGTCAAGGAAACACATCCAACGATCGGCGCAGTGACGAATTCGCGCCCCGCGCCGCAACACTCACCGCCCAGCATCGCGCTCTCGACTGCAACACGGCAACGTTGCGGTAGGTTCGCATGATGCGATGGCGGCGAAACACGTACACGGCGTAGAGCATCGGTTGCGCGATCGGGTGGGCCATCATCTTGGCCGTGGTCTGGGCCGAGACCGACACCGCCACTCGACACACGTTCATGCTGGTGTTCGGTGGGTGGGTAATCGGGTGGCTATCGGCAACGATCGCCAGGGCCGTCTATCCGCCCCCGAAGAACCGCTGAGGCGGCGTTTCACCCGCCTGATCCCATGCCGCGCGCGGCGGGGTCGGCCGTCGCTTCGATCTTCACGACGAGGTTGTTTCGCACCGTGAGCACGATGAGGGCAAAGAGCCGCCGCTGTGCGTAGGCGAGCAACACCGGTTCGCCGACCGGCCCGCTGACCAGCGTGGCGCCCGGCCCCAGGTAGCGCAGCAAGTTGGTCGCCACGGCGGTGGGACCGTAGTTGACCTGCGGCGGTGGGGCCGGTTCGGCCAAGACGGTGCCGACGCCCCAGACCGTGGGATCCAGCACCGCGGTCAGCGCCTGAAGGTCGCCGCCGGCGCACGCGGAGATGAACTTCTCGGTGACGAGCTGGTGTTGGACACTCGTCACCTCAGAGACGCCGGGTCGCGCGGTGTGGATCTTCGCGCGCGCCCGGCGGGCGAGTTGGCGGCACGTTCCGACGGGGCGCCCCACGGTCTGGGCGATCGCGTCGAACGGAACCTCGAAGACGTCGTGAAGCACGAACGCCACCCGCTCACCCGGGCTGAGGCGACGAAGCACCTCGAGCAGCGCGCCGCTGATCTGGTCGTCGAGCGTCACCCGATCGGCCGGGTCGACATCGCGCGACTGATTCAGCGCCGGTCCCGCCTGTAACGCCGTCTGGGGCCCGGGCTGTTCACGCCGCGCGCGCGCCGAACGGACCTGGTCCAGGCACAGGCGCCCGGCGACAACCGTCAACCAGGCACGGACGTCGTTGATTTCACCCAGGTCGGCGTTGGCCAACCGCAGGTAGGCCTCCTGCGCCACGTCCTCCGCCCCGCCGATGTCCCCGAGCATCTGGTAGGCCAGGTTGACGAGGTAGGGCCGGTGGCTTCGCCACGCGTCGACCAGCCGGTCATCGGCGGCTGCCGGCGACGAATCAGTCATGAGTACACGACGGACCGGCGCGGCCAAAAGTTACCCGCCGGTGGGTAACTTTCTCACCGCGCGCACCGTCCTTTCTCACATGACCATTGTTATCACCGGGGCGACCGGCAACGTCGGCCGCCCGCTCGTCGAAGAACTCGTCAACGCAGGCGCGAACGTGCGGGCGGTCAGCCGCCGCCCCGATGCGCACGGCCTTCCCGCCGGCGCCGAGCCAGTGGACTCGGCCACGGCCGCGATTCCCGGCGCGTCGGCCGTGTTCCTGAATTCCCGCGCGCTGGGCGACGAAATGACCGCGACGATCGAGGCGGCCCGCCGCGAGGGGGTCAGCCGGCTCGTCGCCCTGTCGGCGATAAACGCCGACGACGACTTCTCCCGCCAGCCGTCGCGGTTCCGCGGCGACCGGAACAAAGAGGTCGAGCAGCTGGCCATCGAGTCCGGGCTGCAGTGGGTGAGCCTGCGACCGTCGCTGTTCGCGTCGAACTTCGCCGGCATGTGGTCGGCGCAGATCCGCGCCGGCGACATCGTCAACGGCCCGTACGCGTCGGCGGCCAGTGCGCCGATCGCCGAAAGCGACATCGGCGCCGTCGCCGCAAGGGCACTGCTCGGCGACGATCTCGTCGGCCAGAAGGTGGAATTGACCGGGCCGCAGTCGCTTACCAACGAGGAGCTCGTCGAGATCATCGGCACCGTGCTCGGCCGGCCCCTGCGCTACCGGGAAATCCCGGCCGACCTGGTTCGTCAGAGGTTCCTCGGGCTGGGGTTTCCCGCCGAATTCGGCGATGCCTACGTCGCATTGCTGTCAGCCACGGTCGACAAACCGGCGCTGGTGACCCATGACGTCGAGAAGATCCTGGGCCGGGCCGCCCGCTCGTTTGCGGGGTGGGTCGCCGAACACCGGAACCTGTTCACGAACTAGCAACGGAGCGAACTAGCGGGGTGGATCGCCTCGCCATTGAAAGCTGTTGACGTACTTGCCCATATCCAACGCAAGTTCGAGGTTGGCCCCCGACGGATGGCCGCTGCCGAAGTCCGGGCTGAACTGGTGGTAGGGCCCGACCGCGGCGGCGACCGGGGCGAGGCCGCTTTTCACGGCCACCATGACCAGCAGCCGAAGGCGCACGTACTTGCCGGCGGAATCCTGGGGGTGGTCATCGGCCACCTCGCCGTAGCCCGGTTGGTAGCCCACCATGGCGTTGGGGATCTCGTAAACCTTGGCGGCGTCGGGGTACTCCCGGGTCATCGGCGATCCGGGGTGGCGTGCGATCCCGGGCCGGCTCACCGAAGAGCTCCAGCTTGCCGGTATCACCGCGGACGAAGCTGAGGTCCACCCCGTTGGGATTGAACGTCGCCTCATAGGCCGTGCCCGGGCCGGGCTATTCCACCGAGAACCCGCCGTCGGCTGCGGTGAACCGGGGATTGGATTCGACCGGTGTGCCGATCGGAGGCCGCCCGCAATCGGGTGGGCAGACACATCGGGGGATGGCAGGCGTGACCAGCAACGAAACGGCAACCACCGCCGCGATCACGGCGGTCAGTCCACCGGCCAGGATCAGCAGGAGGCGGCGGTGCGGGGTGTGGCGCATCGGTGAAGCCGTATACGCCGCCGAGACTTATCATTTCCGTATGGTCGGCTCGTCGTCACAGGAGAGCCGCTAGTGCGCACCCACGGGTGGGCGGGCTCGACGCCCGCCTCCGACGAGGAGGCCGTCGAGCGAATCCTCACCGCGGCACGCAAAGCCATCGATTCGGCCGGAGCCGACATCAGCATCGCCGATGTGGCCCGCACGCTGGGGGTGACGCGGCAGACCGTCTACCGGTACTTCCCCAGCACCGAGGCGCTGCTGATCGCCACCGCGACCGACGCCGCCAACGGGTTGCTGGACCGGCTGGCCCACCATGTCGCCGGGATCACCGACCCCGCCGACGCCGTCGTGGAGGGCATCGCGACCACGCTGGAGTGGCTGCCGAACGACAAACACATCGGCCTGCTGCCGGGCCCCGACCGGCGGCATGCCGTCATCGGTGCGGTCACCTCCGATGTCGCGGTCGACTTCGCGCGGACCATGCTCGGGCGTTTCGACGTCGACTGGGCCGCCGCCGGGTACACCGGCGACCACCTCGACGAGCTCGCCGAACACCTGCTGCGGGTGATCCAGTCGTTCATGGTCGATCCGGGGCGACCGGTGCGTACCGGCGCCGACCTGCGCCGCTATCTGAGCCGCTGGGTTGCGCCCGCACTGCAGAAACCGGCCGTGCACGGCGCGGCGCGTTCACCGAAATCTGCCGCCGACGTGGAGTTCACGGTTGTATAGGCCTGGAACGGGCGGGTGCGACGAGCGAGGTGGGGCGTGAAGAGACTCAGCGGGTGGGACGCGATGCTGCTGTACAGCGAGACGCCCAACGTGCACATGCACACGATCAAGGCGGGAGTGATCGACGTCGGCGGCGTCAACGGCACACTGGACCTGAAGGCGTTCCGCAGCACGTTGCACGGCCGGCTGTACAAGCTGGACCCGTTGCGCTACCGGCTGGTGGACATCCCGCTGAAGTTCCACCACCCGATGTGGCGCGAAAACTGCGAGGTCGACCTGGAATATCACGTCCGCCCGCTGGAACTGCCCAGCCCGGGCGGCCGCCGCGAATTCGACGACGCGATCGGCGAGATCGCCAGCACGCCGCTGGACCGCAGCAGGCCCCTGTGGGTGATGTACTTCGTCGAGGGCCTGGCCGGCGGCCAGGTCGGCGTGATCACCAAGGTGCATCACGCCCTGGCGGACGGCGTCGCGTCGGCGAACTTGATGGCACGCGCGATGGACGTCCTGGACCCGCCGGAAAGCGATCGCGACTTGTACGAAACCGACCCGGCCCCGTCGAGTTCGGAGCTGATGGGCGCCGCGTTCCGAGACCATCTGCGCCAGATAGGGCGGCTGCCCGGGGTGCTGAAGTACACCGCCGACGGGGTCGGGCGGGTTCGCCGCAGTCCCCGCAGGCTGTCGCCGTCACTGACGCGGCCCTTCACCCCGCCGCAGACGTTCATCAACCACGTCATCACCCCGGAACGCAGGTTCGCGACCGCGTCGCTGGCGCTGGCCGACGTCAAGGAAGCGTGCAGGCAGCTGGGTGTCACGATCAACGATCTGGTGCTCGCGATGTCGGCGGGGGCGTTGCGGCAACTACTGCTGAAATACGACGGCAAGGCTGAGCATCCGCTGCTGGTTTCGGTCCCGGTGAGTCTGGACAGAGACGTCAATCGCGTGTCGGGCAACAAGTTCACCGGCATCCTCGTCGCGCTGCCGACGCACGTGTGCTACCCGTTGGAGCGCGTCGAGCAGGTCCACCTCGCGGCGGAGTCGGCCAAGGAGAGCCACCACCTCCTCGGCCCGGAGCTGGTCGCGCGGTGGTCGTCCTACCTCCCGCCGGCGCCGGCCGAGGCGATCTTCGGGCGGGCGGCCCGCAGCGAGCGGCCGAGCAAGGTGCTCAACCTGACGGTGTCCAATGTCGCCGGCCCGCGCGAACGGGGCAGGGTGGCCGGCGCCGTGGTTCGTGAAATCTACTCGGTCGGCCCGTTGACCGCCGGCAGCGGCATGAACATCACGGTGTGGAGCTACGTCGACCAGTTGAACATCTCGGTGCTCACCGACGGTGCGACGCTTGACGATCCGCACGAGGTCACGGACGCGATGGTCTGCGACCTCGCCGAAATCCGGCGCGCCGCGGGACTGTCGGACACCCTGACACAACTGGACACCGTGATGCCGCCGGCAACCGTGATGCGGTGAGCGCCCGTCAGACCACGGTGAGCGGCAGCGACCGCCGCGGCTTGAACTCGAAGGTGGCGCCGCCGCTGACTCGTGCCACCGACACTTCCGGTAGTTGCGCCGCCGCGGTCCCGGTGCGGACCACTGTTGCCATCCAGTCGTCGCCGGTCCCACTGACCTGCACGTCGAGGTGCGGGTCGACGGCGTGGGCGATGGCTTGCAGCGGCCGTTTTTCGTCGGGTGAGCACAACGCGATCCAGGCCCCATCGTCGTGCGCAGGTGCCCGACGAACGTGTACGGTGTCGCCGTCGACCCCGGCGTCGACGTAGGCGGCCGGATTGAACAACGGGTGAAGTTCGATCACCCGCATCGCGCCGTCGACGCCGCCCGGCAGCGACAGCGCGCGGTGGATGCGTTCGGCAGCCACGCCGGCCACACCGGTCAACTGCTTGGTGCAGATCGACCTGGCCAACCCGGTGTCCTCGCCGGCACGTTGTCGCACCGCGATGGCGAATGACAGGTTCAGCAGATGCATCTGCAGGCACACCTCGTCGGCGATGCGCACCAGCGCCGAATGAGAGAACGCGGCGAAATCGAAATCGGACAACAACGGCCCCGAATAGTCACTCGCCCCTTCGTCATCGGCGTCGATCTCGTCGAGTCTGGTTGCCGCGGCGCGTGTTCGGCTCACGACGTCGAGCGCAGGGATTCCAGCCACCGGTGGGTAGGACTCGTCGATGATCACCGTCCACGCGCAATGCGGATGCCGGTCCTCCGGAACCCTCGGCGGCCGGTGGATGGGCCGCACCCGGGCCCTCGGATTCGTGGCCACAGCGGTGGCGTCGAACGTCGGATCCTCGATGTCATGGCACATCCCGCGCACATAGTCCTCACCCAGCGGCTCGACGTCCATCAGCGCGCCGCAGTAGTCGAGGCGGAATTCGCCATGCCAGCGATCGTGGACGGTGTAGCGGAAATCCATGAACTGCGGCGGCGCGCCGATGTCGAGCTGGAGGCCCTTGAAGATCGTGACGACGTCGTCGCCCTCGAACTTCAATGCCTTCTGCATCCGCTTCGTGTAGATCGGGCTGGCGGCGGCCCACTCCTCGATCGCGACCTGCAGCATTTCTTCGCGCCCGAATTTCTGGATGCACCAGGCCATTCCGGACCGGTCGATCATCTGACCGATCAGCAGCAGCTCGGGAACGAGGGTGGCCAGCTGGTCGCGGGAGAGGCCGGCGTAGCTGCTAGCCATCGAGGGTCCGCCCGGTGTTCATCTCGACGGCGGCGTTGACGTTGGCCCTCTTGTCCTCGGCGTGGCCGGCTGATGCGGCCTTCCTGCGCTTGGCGACCACTCGTTCGATCACCCCGTTGAGGCCCGATCCGAGAGGGAAGCCCACGTAGTGGGTCAGGAAGATGGCCATCTCGCGCAGTTCGTCCTCGGTGAGCTCCTCGTTGTGCAAGGCGGCGTTGACCTGTACCTCCGCGAGGTCCTGCAGCCCCAGTGCGGTGACCACGGACAGCGTCATCAGCCGTTTGTCGCGCATCGACAGGCCCGGCCGGGTCCAGATGCTGCCGAAAAGGTGGTCAACGGTCAGCGCGAAGTACTCGCCGGGCATGTCGGGCATCTCCCACGCGTAGACCTCGTTCATCTTCGCCAGGCCCTTGCGGCGCAATTCGTCCATGGTCATTCCTCTGTGTTCGGCGCGGTGTGCGGCACCCCGAGGCCGGCCGCCAGGTTCTGGCGCGCCACTTCGGCCAGCGGCAGATCCACTGACACCGCCTCACCGAGGGCGAGCGCAAGGCTCAGGTCCTTCTCCCCCAGCCCTCGGGTGTGCAGGAAGGCGTCATACAGGAAGTTGTCCGGGTCAAGGGGTTTCATGTTGTCTCGGACCATGATCGCGCCCGGGCCGCCGGTGAGCGCATCGGTGTGACGTACCACCCGGCCGAGTGCCTGCAGATCCAGTCCGGCCTGCTCGGCGAGCTTCATCGCTTCGCACGCGGCGGCGTAGGAGGTGAACGTGAGCATGTTGCGGGCCAGCTTCATCCGGGTGCCCGCCCCGGGCTCACCGGCGTGGATCACCAGCGACGCCCACCGCTTGAACGCCGGCTTCACCCGCTCGTACACCTCGCGGTCCGCGCCCACCATCGTTGCCAGCTCACCCTTTTCGGCCGCCGCCGCGCCACCGCTGACCGGGGCGTCGACGACATGGATCCCTCGCGGTTCCAGCTCGTTCGCGAGTTCGACAGCGGTGGTGTCGCTGATCGTGGAGTGGATCGCGATGACGGTGCCGGGCGTGGCCTTGCGCGCGAGTTCGCCGACCACCTCCCGCACCTGTTCGTCATTGAGCACGGCGATGCTGATGATGCCGGCGGCCGCGGCATCGGCGACGCTGTCGGCCAAACGCGCTCCGGCCTCGGCCAGGGGGGTCATCGCCTCGGTCCGCACGTCGTACACGATGAGCCCGCCCGGCCAGTCCACCAGCCGCCTGGCCATCGGCGCACCCATGTTGCCCAGGCCGATATAGCCCAGCTTCACATCCTCGGGAGCTGTCATGATTTCCGTTCCGTCAAGACCGGATGATCTGGCCGCCATCGACATTGAAGATCTGCCCGGTGATCCACCTCGCCTGATCCGACAACAAGAACAGGCACATGGGAACCAGATCGTCGGGCGTGCCCATCCTGCTCAGCGGGATCGCCTTCACGATGTCGGCGACCATCTCCCGGGGCGTTGTCGTTCGGGTGGCCTCGGTGTCGATCGGGCCCGGCGCGATCGCGTTGATCCGGATGTTCATCCCGCCCAACTCGCGCGAAAGCTGTTGGGTGAGGCCGTTGATGCCGACCTTGGCCAGGCCGTAGAAGTTCGCGTACAGCCACGCCGCGGTCGACGACTGGTTCACGATCGCGCCGCCACCACGCTTGGCCATCTTCTTGTACACCGCCCGGGTGCACAGAAGCGCCCCGTCGAGATTCACGCTCATGAACTTCTTGTAGTAGTCCCACGGCACGGTCAGCAGCAGGTCGAGCTTCATGCCGCCGTAGATCGCGGCATTGTTGACCAGGTAGTCGACGCCACCGAACTCGGCGAGGGTGTGGTCGGCCATCGCCTTGGCCGAGTCGGGATCGGAGACGTCGACGGGGAGGTGGATCGCCGTTCCGCCGTCGGCGACGATCTGCTTGGCGACACCGAGGCCGGCCTCGGCGTTGATGTCCGCGACCACGACTGCTGCGCCCTCACGGGCCAACGCCTCCGCGTACGCCCGGCCGATGCCGCCGCCGGATCCGGTGACGATCGCGACCCTGTTGTCGAACTGACCCATGCTGGCCACCTTCCGCAGTCGATTCGCGCGCTACCGCACGGCCTCGGCGATGAGCTTGCACTCGAGGTATTCCTCGAAGCCGGCCAGCCCCATCTCGCGACCGTTGCCCGACTGCTTGTAGCCGCCGAACGGAGCATCGGCCGAATACCACACCCCGCCGTTGACGTTGACCGTCCCGGTGCGCAGCCGCGAGGCCACCCAGTTCACCCTGTCCGGGTCGGCGCCGAACACCGTGCCGGACAAGCCGTACGGCGAGTCGTTGGCGATGCGCACGGCATCGGCGTCGCCGTCGTGCGGGAGCACCACCAGCACGGGCCCGAAGATCTCCTCGCGTGCGGCGCGCGCATCGTTCGTCAGGCCGGTGATCACGGTCGGCTCAACGTAGAAGCCGGTGGCCAGGCCGGCCGGCCGGCCACCGCCGCAGGCGAAGGATCCGCCGTCCTCGGTCGCGGACCGCAGATAGCCCTCGACACGGTCACGCTGCCTGGCCGAGATCAGCGGCCCACAGATGGTGGCCGGGTCGGTCGGATCGCCGACCTTGATCCCCGCCATCGTGCCCGTGGCGACGGCGACGGCCTCGTCGTACCGCTCCCGCGGCACCACCAGCCTCGTGGTGATCGCGCAGCCCTGCCCGGCGTGCGTGGTGACCGTGAAGGCGGCCACCGCGGATGCGGTCGCCATGTCGGCGTCGTCGAGAACGATGAACGCGGACTTGCCGCCGAGTTCGAGGAAGACCTTCTTGATGGTCTGCGCCGCGGCCGCCATCACCGAGCGTCCGGTCGCGGTCGACCCGGTGAACGACACCAGGTCGACGCGGGGATCGGTGGCCAACTGCGCGCCGACCCGATGGTCGCTGGACGTGACGATGTTGATCACGCCGGGCGGGAAGTCGGTGTTCTCGGCGATGATCCGCCCGACCTCCGCGGCGCACCAGGGCGTGTCCGGGGCCGGCTTCAGCACCACGGTGTTGCCTGCGGCCAGCGCGGGTCCCAGCTTGGCGAAGTTGATCTGGTGCGGGAAGTTCCACGGCGTCACCGCCCCGACCACGCCGAACGGTTCGCGCACGATCGTGCGCCTGGTCCTGATGCCCAGCGGTGAGGCCTCACCTAGGTCGGTGGCCCACGGGTACGTCTCGGCGAGGTCGGTGGCGAACGCCAGGTCGTCGACCGGCCCCTCCAGTTGCGCGGCTCGCGTCAGCGACACCGGAGTGCCGACCTCCGCCACGGTGATCTCGCGCAGGTCCTCGATCTCGTCGCGCAGCGCCTCGCGCAACTGGCGCAGGCAATTCACCCGCAGCGCAGTGTCGCGAGACCAGTCCGTGTCGTCGAAGGCCTCCCGCGCCGCGGCGATCGCACGGTCCATGTCGCCGGCGTCGGCGTCGGCGGCTTCCCCCAACGGCTCCTCGGTGGCGGGGTTGATGGTGGTGAAGGTGCCGCCGTGAGCGGGCACGAGCGAACCGTCGATCAGGAGCTCGGTCACCTTGTTGGATACCGTGGTCATCACACATCACTCCTGGACATCTGTCTGCCAATCTACCCGGGACAGTAGTTCCGAAAACGCCGGGTGGCAAGCTCCTGCGGAGAGCTGGAGCTGGGTCCCAGCGGAATTCCTCTGCATGACAGGCATTTTCATTGGGAGTTGAACCGGCCAGCGCCATTGGGTATATTCTGGACACATGTCCAGTGAAGCGGCGACCGCTGTCACACATATCGGCGAACGCCGACGCAACCGCCGCCAGGAGGAGACCGTCCGCAAGGTGCTCGACGCGGCGGTCGAGTTGCTTCGCGAGACCTCGTACTCGGATCTGACCATGCGCGCCGTCGCGGCCCGCGCGGGCGTGGCGCCGGCCACCGCGTACACGTACTTCTCCTCCAAGAACGCCCTCGTCGCCGAGGTGTACCTGCGGCTGGTGCGCAACGTTCCGTTATTTACCGACGTCAACCAGACCACCCAACAGCGCGTCGCCGCTCAGCTCCACGAGCTGGCGCTGCTGGTGGCCGACGAGCCGGAGCTGGCCGCCGCGGCGACGACCGCTCTGATGGGCGACGAACCCGATGTGCGCCAGGTGCGCGACAAGATCGGCCTCGAAGTGCGCCGCCGCATCGCGTCGGCGCTGGGTCCCGGCGCGTGGCCCGAGGTGCTGTCGACCCTGGAAATGATCTTCTACGGCGCCCTCGTGCAGGCGGGCACCCAATCCGTCACGTACTACCAGATGGCAGACCGGCTCGACGGCGTCGTCGCGCTGATCATGGGAGGTGCCGAATGGTGACCGACACGGCGTCGGAAGCACTGGACGCTCCGGTGCTCAACCCCTACGACTACGGCTTCCACGAAGACCCGTACCCGATCTACAAACGGCTGCGCGACGAGGCGCCGCTGTACCACAACGCCGAGCTGAACTTCTGGGCGCTGTCGCGGCACCGCGATGTGCTGCGGGGCTTCCGCAACAGCACCGCACTGTCGAACTCGCTCGGCGTCTCGCTGGATCCGGTCTCCCGCACCCCGGAGGCGTACCGGGTGATGTCGTTTCTCGCCATGGACGACCCCGGCCATCTACGGCTGCGCACGCTGGTATCCAAGGGATTCACTCCCCGGCGGATCCGGGAACTGGAACCGCGGGTGGCCGAACTGACCCGCAAACACCTCGACACCGCATTGCAGTCGACGACCTTCGACTTCGTCGCCGAGTTCGCCGGCAAGCTGCCGATGGACGTGATCTCCGAATTGATGGGCGTGCCGGAACCCGACCGCGACCGCATCCGCGGGCTGGCCGACGGCGTGCTGCATCGCGACGAGGGTCTGGCCGACGTGCCCCAGTCAGCGGTCGAGGCATCCGTCCACCTGATGACCTACTACACCGGCCTGATCGCGGAGTTCCGCAAGCATCCCGCCGACAATCTGACCTCGGCGCTGCTGGAGGCCGAGATCGACGGCGACCGGCTGACCGACGAGGAGATCATGGCGTTCCTGTTCCTGATGGTGATCGCCGGCAACGAGACCACCACCAAGCTGCTGGCCAACGCCGCCTACTGGGGACATGAGAACCCCGACCAACTCACACCCGTATACGCCGACCACTCGAGGATCCCGCTGTGGGTCGAGGAGACGCTGCGCTACGACACCTCCAGCCAGATCCTGGCACGCACCGTCGCCGAAGACCTGGATCTGTACGACACCACGGTGCCCGCAGGCGACGTGCTGCTGCTGCTGCCCGGCTCGGCGAACCGCGACGGGCGGGTGTTCGAGGACGCCGACGCCTACCGCATCGGGCGGGACATCGGCTCCAAGCTGGTCAGCTTCGGCAGCGGCGCGCATTTCTGCCTCGGCGCACATCTTGCGCGCATGGAGGCCCGGGTCGCGCTGACGGGGCTGTTCGAACGCATCCGGCGCTACGAGGTCGACGAGGGCGCCGCCGTACGTGTGCACTCCAGCAACGTGCGCGGATTCGCATATCTGCCGGTGACGGTGGAGGCCGCCTGATGCCCCGCTTCGAACCCCATCCGGAGCGGCGGCCCGCGATCGTCGCCGGCGCCTCGTCGGGCATCGGCGCCGCCACCGCCGAGGAGCTGGGGCGCCGCGGGTACCCGGTCGCGCTGGGCGCCCGCCGGGCGGACAAGTGCGCGGAGCTGGCCGAAAAGATCCGCGCCGCCGGCGGCGAAGCGATCGCGATTCCACTCGACGTCACAGATCCCCAGTCCGTCAAGGGCTTCGTGCACCGGGCCACCGACGAGCTCGGCGACATCGAGGTCCTCGTCGCCGGTGCCGGTGACACGTTCTTCGGCCGCCTGCACGAGATCAGCACCGACACCTTCGAGTCGCAAATCCAGATCCACCTGATCGGCGCCAACCGGCTTGCGACCGCGGTGCTGCCGGGAATGATCGAACGACAGCGTGGCGACCTCATCTTCGTGGGCTCGGACGTCGCGCTGCGCCAGCGCCCGCACATGGGCGCCTACGGCGCCGCGAAGGCGGCGCTGGTGTCGATGGTCACCAACCTGCAGATGGAGCTCGAGGGCACCGGGGTGCGCGCGTCCATCGTGCATCCCGGCCCGACGAAGACCGGCATGGGCTGGAGCCTGCCGCCCGAATCGATCGGCCCGATGTTGGAGGACTGGGCCAAGTGGGGGCAGGCCCGCCACGACTACTTCCTGCGCGCCTGCGATCTCGCGAGGGCGATCGCGTTCGTCGCCGAAACGCCGCGCGGCGGGTTCATCGCGTCGATGGAGATCCAACCGGAAGCGCCGCTGTCCGGCGCGCCCAAACAACGCCGGCAACTGAGATATCCGGAGGAGCCGTGACAAGCCACGAACTCAAAGAAGTTCCCCGCGTCTCGGGCGGAGCGGAAGAGCACGGACATCTCGAGGAGTTCCGCACCGATCCGATCGGCCTGATGCAGCGGGTCCGCGACGAGTGCGGCGACGTCGGCTGGTTCCAGCTGGCCGGCAAGCAGGTGGTGCTGCTCTCGGGCGCCGAGGCCAACGAGTTCTTCTTCCGGTCCGCCGACAGCGATCTCGACCAGGCCGAGGCGTACCCGTTCATGACGCCGATCTTCGGCAAAGGGGTTGTCTTCGATGCCGATCCGGAGCGGCGCAGGGAGATGCTGCACAATGCCGCCTTACGCGGCGAGCAGATGAAGGGCCACGCGGCCACCATCGAGGGTGAGGTGCGCCGGATGATCGCCGACTGGGGCGACGAAGGCGAAATCGACCTGCTCGACTTCTTCGCCGAGCTGACGATCTACACCTCGTCGGGGTGCCTGATCGGCAAAAAGTTCCGCGACCAGCTGGACAGCCGGTTCGCGCACCTCTACCACGAGCTCGAGCGCGGCACCGACCCGCTGGCATACGTCGACGCGTACCTGCCGATCGAGAGCTTCCGCCGCCGCGACGAAGCCCGAAAAGGGTTGGTGGCGCTGGTGGCCGACATCATGGACAGCCGCACCGTCAACCCGCCGGCCGAGCGGAGCGACCGCGACATGCTCGATGTGCTGATCACGGTCAAGGACGAGGCGGGTAACCCGCGGTTTTCCGCCGACGAGGTCACCGGCATGTTCATCTCGATGATGTTCGCCGGGCACCACACCAGTTCGGGCACGGCGTCGTGGACGCTGATCGAGCTGCTGCGCCACCCGGACGCCTACGCCGCGGTCACCAAGGAACTCGACGAGCTCTACGCCGACGGGCAGTCGGTGAGTTTCCACGCGCTGCGCCAGATTCCGCACCTGGAGAACGTGCTCAAGGAGACGCTGCGGCTGCACCCGCCGCTGATCATCCTGATGCGGGTGGCCAAGGGCGAGTTCGAGGTCGCAGGCCATCCGATCCACGAGGGCGATCTCGTCGCCGCGTCGCCGGCGATCTCCAACCGCATCCCCGAGGACTTCCCCGACCCGAACAGCTTCGTGCCCGAGCGCTACGAGCAGCCGCGGCAGGAAGACCTGATCAACCGGTGGACCTGGATACCCTTCGGCGCGGGCCGGCACCGCTGCGTCGGCGCCGCGTTCGCCACCATGCAGATCAAAACGATCTTCTCGGTGTTGTTGCGCGAGTATGAGTTCGAGATGGCGCAGCCCTCGGACAGCTACCGCAACGACCACTCCAAGATGGTGGTGCAGCTGGCCCAGCCCGCCCGCGTTCGGTACCGCCGCCGGGCTTGAGGAGCGCAACAGTGGGCTTCAAGGTGGAAGTCGACCTGGACCTGTGCCAGGGCCACGCGATGTGCGAGCTCGAGGCGCCCGACTATTTCCGGGTGCCCAAGCGCGGCCAGGTCGAGATCCTCGACAGCGAGCCGCCCGAAGAGGCCCGCGCCGAGGTCGAGCAAGCCGCGTGGGCCTGCCCCACCCGAGCACTAACCATCACAGAGACAGGAGACTAGGCGTGGCGCAACCATCGGGGTTCCCCCGTTCCGAACTCGAAGACGTCGTCGAGCGCTGGCTGGACGCCAACCGCGAGGCCGAAAGGAAGGGCGACTGGCGCGGGCTGGCCGACTTCTACACCGACGACGCCACCTACGGCTGGAACATCGGCCCGAAAGAAGACGTGATGTGCGTCGGCATCGACGAGATCCGCGACATTGCGCTCGGCCAGGAGATGGAAGGGCTCGAGGGCTGGCGATACCCCTATCAGCGGGTGATCATCGACGACCGCATCGGCGAGGTGGTCGGCTTCTGGAAGCAGGTGGCCACCGACTCCGACGGCAGCGAACAAGAGGTGTACGGGATCGGCGGCAGCTGGTTCCGCTACGCCGGCGGCGGCAAGTG
>NZ_DATFYW010000208.1:0-6785 GCF_035314905.1 Mycobacterium sp. | reverse complement strand
TTGGACATCGATGTCGCGGAGCTGGTCTGGGACGGCGAGCGCAGCCACGTGACGGACTACCTGTCCGCGCACGGCTGGCGCGTCAGCATCCATGGCACAGAGCAGCTGTACGCCGCCAACGGGTTTCAATTCCCCGACGACTCATGGATGGGCCGGGGCTTCCGGTCGTAGAACCGCCGCGGCTTGACACCAGCCCGCCGCTGCTCCTGACGATCGTGCCGCCGGCGGCGGAAACGACCTCACCGGTGGTCGTAGTTTTGCCGCCCTGGTTCCCCTGATTCACAGCTTTTGCCCAAGCGCTGAGATGCACGACCATCGGAAGCATGCGGTGCGGGCAGGCATGCACCGGGGTGGGCGATGCGGGCGGTACACGTCGTGCGAGGATGCCCAAGTGGCCGTGGAGCCGTCTCATTTCACGTTGACGGAGAACCACGGGTTCATGCCGACCGCATTTGCGCAGAGTCACTGGGGCGCCGATCATCTCAGCGGACCGGCGCTCGTGGGATTGGCGGGCTGGGTGCTCGAACACCACTGCGGATCGACGGACTTCATGCCCGCGCGGCTGACGGTGGACTTGTTCCGGGCGGCACGAGGTGCGCCCACGACGACCACGGTGTGTGTCCTGCGTGACGGTCGGCGCATACGCAGCGCGGAATGCGACGTCCTTCAGGGCGGGGTGGCGGTGGCCCATGCCGAGCTCATTCAGTACCGCCGCTCGGCCGCACTGCCCGGCCGGCAATGGATCGCGCCGATGTCTTTCGGTGCACCGCCCGCGCTCGACGGGGAGATCCTGTCGTATGTCGGGAGCGACGACGGGGGGTGGAGCCGGTCGCCGGCCCGCCACCAGAACGACTCGCGCAAGCGCTTCTGCAACCGTGGTATCAAAGTGCTTGCCAACGAGGAAAATACACCGTCTGTTCGCGCTGCGATGGCCGCCGAGGAAACCAGCCTGGTGACGAATCTGGGAACACGTGGGATGGGCTACATCAACGGCGATGTGACCGTGGGGTTATCGCGCCTGCCGCTTGGTGACTGGATCGGTGTGCAGGCCGATTCGCACTGGGCATCCGATGGGGTCGCGGTCGGGACCGCGACGCTCTTCGACGAGTCCGGCGCGTTCGGGTCCGGCATGACCACCGCAATCAGCAATCCGGCGGCGCAGATCGACTTCACACACGATCCGTTCCCGCTGCGGAGCCCGTAGGCCCGTGCGTTATCGCCGACGCCGCGTGGTGCCCGCTCTACACTGACGCCAGCATCGGCCGGAAGGCGGATTCATGGCGCATACGACGGCAGGCAAGCGGGTGCTGATCACCGGCGCCTCGTCGGGAGTGGGAGCTGCCCTTGCCCGGCAGCTGGCCGCACGGGGGGCGGTGGTGGGGCTGATCGCCCGACGCCGGGAGCGACTCGCCGAGGTGCTGGCCGACTGCCGAAGGACCTCGCCGGCGTCGATGATGTGGGTGGCCGACCTGGCGGATACCCCGGCCGTCATTCGTCTGGGGCGAGCGGCCTCCGACGCCCTCGGCGGTGTCGACGTTCTTGTCAACAACGCCGCAATCCCGAAACGCCGGGCGGTCACCGCGCTCGATCCGGCGGAGGTGGAGGCGGTCATGCGGGTCAATTTCTTCGCCCCGATGCGCCTCGCCCTGGCCGTCCTTCCACAGATGCTGACGCGCGGTGCGGGCGTGATCGTCAACGTGTCCAGCGTCGGCGGCCGGCTCGGCATCATCCACGAAGCCGCATACTCTGCCAGCAAGTTCGCCCTCTGCGGCTGGAGCGAATCCATGGCCGTCGACCTGCACGGCACCGGGGTGTCGGTGAAGCTGATCGAGCCGGGACCCGTCGACACCGAGATCTGGGACCAGCCCGACAACGAGAAGCCGCTCTACGTCGGGCCCAAGGTGGAGCCCGGCGAAGTGGCGGAGGGGATCATCGCGGCGCTGGGCAGCGACCGCTTCGAGCACTACGTGCCGGACATGAAGGCGGTCGTCGACGTCAAGAACGCCGACATCGACACCTTCATCATCGGTTCGGCCGCCATGGCGCGGCCCACCCTGTCATGAGGGCGCTGGTCTTCGGCGTGGCGGCCGAGCCGATCGAGGTGCCCCCCGATGCCAACCCGCTGACCGCGAACCTGGCCCGAACGCCCGTGGCCCTGACGGATCTGCCCGATCCGCAACCCCTGCGCGACGATTGGGTGATCACCCGGCCGCGGCTGACCGGCATCTGCGGATCGGACTCCAAGCAGATCCTCCTCGACTTCGGCGAGGGCGACACCGACAACGCCATGGCGGCGTTCTGCTCGTTTCCTCAAGTGATGGGCCACGAGGTGGTTGCCGACGTGGTCGCGTTGGGGCCGAGGGCGCGGGGCCTTCACGTCGGGCAGCGGGTGGTCCTCAATCCCTGGTTGTCGTGCGGGCCGCGTGGCATCGAGCCGCCGTGCCCGGCCTGCGCGAGCGGCGACTACAGCCTGTGCTGGAGCTTTTGCGATGGCGACATCAAACCTGGAATCCACAGCGGCGTGTCGGCCGACGTGACGGGTGGGTACGCCCAGCTGATGCCGGCGCACGACAGCATGTTGTTCCCGGTTCCCGACTCGGTGCCCGACGAGCTCGCGGTGTTCGCGGACCCGTTCTCGGTGTCGCTGCACGCCATTACCAGGCATCCGCCGCCCCGGTCGGGCCGGGTCCTGGTTTATGGCGCCGGCTCCCTCGGATTGTGCGCCGTCGCCATCCTGCGGGTCCTCTACCCCGACACGCAGGTGGCGGTCGTGGCCCGCTTCGCTGCCCAGGCAGAGCTGGCCCGCCGGTTCGGGGCCGCCAGGGTCTTGGCGCACGAGCCGCGCCTGGCGGTCATCGAGGAGCTGGTCGCCTGGGGCGGTGGCCGGCTGCGGCAGCCGCTGGAGGGGCTCCCGATGGCCCACCCCGGTCCCATCGACGTCGTCTACGACACCGTCGGCAAGCCGGAAACGTTCGAAGTCGGCGTGCGGGTCCTGACTTCGCGAGGAACCCTCGTGAAGGCGGGTGTACACGCGCCCGGCCGGTGGGAGTGGAGCCCCCTGTACTTCAAGGAGATCTCCTGGGTGGGGTCCAATGCCTTCGGGGTCGAGGAGGTGGCGGGGCAGCGCAAGCACGCCATCGCGCACTACCTCGACCTCGTCGTCGACGGACGCGTGGACCTGCGGCCCATGCTGACCCACACATTTCGGTTGGAGCAGTGGCGCGAGGCGTTCCTCGCGATCGCCAACCAGGGCGAGAGCGGCGCCGTCAAGGTCGTCATCGACCAGCGCTGAGGGCCTAGAGCGGGTTGGCGCGCAGATAGCTGTAGATGGCGGCGAAGCCTTGGTTGACGTCGTCGGGGATCGCAACGGGTCCACCGAGTGCACGGGCCCCCCAGACGATTTGGGCGGTGCGCTCCACCAGCGCGGTCACGTGCAGCGCACGGTCGGGTCGCGGGCCGACCGCAACCAGGCCGTGGTTGGCGATCAGGGCCGCTGCCCGGCCTTCGAGCGCTTTCACCGCGTTGTGCCCGACGTCGGGGGTGCCGGAGGCTGCGTAGTCGGCGCACCGAACGTCCCCGCCGCAGTAGACGGCGAACTCGTCGATGCAGGCTTCGATGGGCTGATGGGCGACGGCGAACATGGTGGCCCACACGGGATGGCTGTGGATCACGCTGCCGATGTCGTCGAACGCCCGGTAGCACGCCAGGTGCAGTTTCATCTCCGTGGAGGGGGATCGTCCTTCCCCGGCATGAAGCACGGCGCCGTCCGGGTCGACGAGCACGAGATCGTCGAGTGCCATCTCCCCGTAGTCGACCGACGACGGCGTGATGACGAGGTTGCCGTCTTCGCGCCTGGCCGAGATGTTTCCCGCCGTTCCCTCGACCAGGCCGCGGCGCAGCATGTCCTTGGCGGCGGCCAGCACCGCGACTTCGGGGTTGTCAACAAATCTCACGAGGCGAGCACCTCCGGGTTGACGATGTAGGTGGGAGTGGTTCCCGACAGGAGCGCCTCGAGGCCGTCGGCGACCATCTGCGCCTGCCGGACCTCAGTGTTCCACGTCGCCCCACCGATGTGGGGTGTCAAAATGACGTTGGGCATGGCCGTCAGCGGGTGATCCGGCGGCAGCCATTCGCCGACGAAGTGGTCCAGTCCCGCCGCGGCCACCTTGCCGCTCTGCAGGGCTTCGACGAGGGCGTTGGTGTCGTGCAGCTGCGCCCGGGCGGTGTTGAGGAAGACCGCACCGTCGCGCATGTCCGCGAACTGCGTGGCGCCGATCATCCCGACGGTGTCGTCGGTGACGGGTGCATGCAGGCTGATGATGTCGGCCTCCGCGAGAAGTTCGCCGAGGCTGTGGCGGGCCTCCTCGTTGTAGGGGTCGTGGGCGATGACCGGGACACCCAGCCCCGACAGGCGCCAGCGAAGGGCCCGGCCGACGGCGCCGAGCCCGACCAGCCCGGCCGTCCGTCCGGCGACCTCCCATGCCCGGAATCGCTGGTAGGGGATGGTGCCGTCGCGATACACCTCGCCGGCCCGGACGTCGGCGTCGGCGGTCACCAGGTGACGGGTGGCGGCAAACAGCAGCGCCACCGCCATCTCGGCGACCGCGTCCGCGTTGCGCCCCGGCGTGTTGAGCACCGGGATTCCCGCTCTTGTCGCGCCGGCGATGTCGACGTTGTTGGGATCCCCGCGGGTGGACGCGATGGCCCGCAGGCGCAGGTCGAACACCGGGCCGCTGACCGAATCGCTTTCCACGACAACCACATCAGCGCCTTCCGAGCTGATCCGACCGGCCAGTTGCTCGGCGTTGTAGATCCGCAGCGGAGCCTGGTCGATCCACGGGTCGTAGATCACGTCGGCGAGCTGTCGCAGCCTGTCCAGGCCCGGGCCCCGCATGGGGGCGGTCACGAGCGCGCGAAGTCGGGTCACGACTGCTCATGCTGGCGTACGGTGACGCGCGTGTCACCCAAAGAGGTCACAATCGGCATTGACGTCGGCACGACCGCCGTCAAGGCGGTGGCGGCCGACGAGGACGGCCGGGTGGTGTCCGGGACACGGATTCCGCACCAACTGCGCGTACCGGCGCCGGACCGGTTGGAACACGACGCCGACGAGGCGTGGCGGCGGGGTCCGTTGGCGGCGCTGCGCCGGTTGGACCGGCCCGATGCCCGGGCGGTCGCGGTCTCCGCCCTGGCCCCGTCTCTGACCGCCGTCGATTGCGCGGGTGACCCGGTCTCGCCGGGCCTCTTGTATGGCGACGGCCGCGGCCGGGTGCCGTCGGGGGTGGGCGCGCAGGGGCCGGCGATCGGCGAGGCGGCCGAGTTCCTGCGCTGGACGGCCCGGGAATTGCCGGACGCGGCCGGGTACTGGCCGGCGCCGGCGGTGGCGAACTACGCGCTGGCCGGTGATGCGGTGGTCGATCTCGCCACCGCGGCCACGATGTTCCCGTTGTTCGACGGCAGCGGCTGGAGCCCCGGGGCCCTGGCGGGATGCGGAGTGACCGAGGGCCGGATGCCCCGGGTCGAGATGATCGGGGCCGCCGCCGGCCACGTGCACGGGATGGACGCCGTGCTGGCCGTGGGCGCCATTGACGCGCTGTGCGAGCAGCTCGTCGCCGGCGCCGACCATGACGGCGACGCGCTCGTATTGTGCGGCACGACCCTGATCGTGTGGGTGAGCATCCCGGAGGCTCGGCAGGAACCGGGTCTGTGGACGATTCCGCACCCGGTGTCGGGGAAGAGCCAGATCGGCGGGGCGAGCAATGCCGGCGGCCTGTTCCTCGGCTGGGTGGACCGCCTGCTGGGACCCGGCGACCCGGCGACGGTGGATCCGCGCCGGGTGCCGGTCTGGTCGCCGTACGTGCGGGGCGAACGCACGCCTCTTCACGATCCCGACCGCCGCGCGGTGCTCGACGCGTTGGATCTCACCCACGACGCAGCCTCCGTGCGGCGTGCTGCCTTTGAGGCGTCGGGTTTCGTTGTGCGGCAGCTCATCGAGCTGTGCCGAACACCGTTGTCACGCATTGTGGCCGCGGGTGGAGGCACCCGCGTCGAGCCGTGGGTGCAGGCCATCGCCGATGCCACCGGCCGGCCGGTGGAGGTGTCGGCGGTGGCTGAAGGCGCGGCGCTCGGAGCGGCTTTCCTCGGCCGGGTGGCCGCGGGTCTCGAAACATCGATGGCCGACGCCGCACGATGGGCCTCGATCGGCCGCATCGTCGAGCCGGATCCCGCCTGGCGCTCGGCGATGCAGGACCGCTACGGCCGCTTCCTCGAGCTGGCGGGCCGGCCGTCGGGGGCGCTGACAGCACTTGACCCGGGTCGCCGGGAGGCGCAGACGGCCCGACGGTGACCTGCGGTCGCGCGCAGAACAAGGCTGCGGACGGATTCGCGCACAGCAGCATTTGATTGGTCGTCACGTGAACTCACGGTGACGCAACCGTAGGGTGCGAGCTCAGCCCAGACCGTGATGTATGTCACAGTCGATGCACTGGGGGTAGGGCGCGCCGAATCCGTTGGCGCCGAGGCATTCGCGGGTCGGCGGCGCGTGCCGCGACCGTTGCCGAGCACTTTTCGGGCGATCGTTGGCACCGCCCGTCTGTGAGGACGCGCGGACGAGCCGCGTCTGGCCGAGTGGCGGGGGGGTGGTTTGCCCGTTACCGTTCTGACCAATCGGCGACAGAACAGGGATCCCGACCGAGGCCAGAGGTGAAATTGCAACAACAGAAGCTCAAGGTAGTCGCGGCTGTCGCGGGCGCGGGTGTGGTCGTCACGATGGCCGCGATGACGGT
>NZ_DATFYW010000207.1:0-7159 GCF_035314905.1 Mycobacterium sp. | reverse complement strand
CCACCACGGAACGGAAGTCGGCGACCGGCATGTCGACGATGCGGCCGAAGTTGCTGAATCCGGCGGTGTTGACGACGACATCGACCGGTCCGACCCGCTCGAACAACGCTGCGACACTTTCCTCGTCGGTGACATCGACGCCGGCCGCGACGTGCGGCTCGCCAAGCTCACCCGCCCGCGCCGCGGCGCCCGCAGCGTCGCGGTCCGCGATCGTGACACGGCAGCCCTCGGCGGCAAGCCCCCTGGCGGTCGCCCACCCGATGCCGGATGCGCCGCCGATTACCAGTGCGACGCGCTCGGCGCCGGATTCGGACATGGGTGTCACTGTAGGACATCGCGAGTGCCGGGAATCATTATCGTAAGACTTCCAGTAAGGCGTCGCACTTTACCGCCGGCGGCGGTTAAGGTAGCCTTACCTTCTTATGTATGTCTGCCTGTGCATGGGCGTAACGTCCGAGACGGTACGGGACGCGGTCGCCAATGGCGCCGCGTCGTCGAAGCAGGTGGCGGCCGCCTGCGGCGCCGGCAGCGCGTGCGGCCGTTGTCGGCAGACAGTACGGGCGATCATCGCTTCGCAGGGCCAGTCGTCAGGCCCGAAGCCGTTCTGGGGCAAGGTGAAGCAATTGGCCCGCAAGGCGGGCTGAGGTTCGTCCGGCGGAGCTACGGACTCTGCTGAACTCTGGTGCTGACGTTCGGCACCTGGACGTTGCCCGGCCCGTAATACTCGTTCGCGATGCACTGACCCTGGTCGCCGCCGCTGCACTGGGTGAGCGCATTCTCGCTGGGCGCGCCGGTGTTGGGGACCACGTCGGGCACGCAGGCCATCGAGTACACGTCCATCGACTCGCCATTGGCACAGTCGTCAGCGACCGGTCGCGCCGCGCCGGATCCCGCGGCGACGGCAATCACCGGGGCGATGGCAATCGCGACTGCGAATCCTCCGGCGACAACGAGCCGCCGTGCCCGCAATGAGAAAGTCGCCATGCTCAACCCCTTCTGTAGTTTTGCTGACGCTTAGTATTTATATCCTGCCAACCCGCCCGGGAAGTGCGGCCAATATGAACGAGGCTCGGCAATCCGGCGCGCTGCTCGCCAACCGCATCGCGCTGATAACCGGTGGCGGTGGCGGCATCGGTGCCGCGACCGCGCGGCTGTTCGCGCAACACGGCGCCCGGGTGGTCATCGCCGACAGCGACGCCGATCGCGGCGAGCAGACCGCCGACGAGATCACGGCCGCCGGTGGGTCGGCTTCGGCGGTCGTCACCGACGTCCGCGACGCCGACCAGGTCGCCAGGCTCGCGCGATCGGTGCTGGATCGCTACGGCCGGGTGGATGTTCTCGTGAACAACGTCGGCCACTGGCTGCGGCACCCGGGCAGGTTCGTCGACACCGACCCGCAACTGTGGGACGAGCTCTACCGGGTGAACCTGCACCACGTCTTCCTGGTGACCCACGCGTTCCTGCCGGCGATGGTCGACCGGCACGCCGGCGCGATCGTCAACGTCTCTTCGGTGGAGGGCTTGCGGGGCTACCCCGAGGATCCGGTCTACGCGGCCTTCAAGGCTGCCGTCATTCACTTCACCCGCAGCCTCGCCGTCCAGGTGGGCCGCGACGGCGTGCGGGTCAACGCGATCGGCCCCGACGTCACCGAATCGCTACAGGTGCCCTATTCGCAGTGGCTGTCCGCCGAGGAGCAGACGCAGTGGCCGCGGTGGGTTCCCGTCGGGCGGATGGGGCTGCCCGAGGACCAGGCCGGCGTGATCCTCTTCCTCGCGTCGGACCTGTCGGCGTTCGTCACCGGCCATACGATCCCGACCGATGGCGGCACCGGCGCGGCCGGCGGATGGTTCCGCTCGTCGAGCCGGCCCGACCGGGAATGGACGAACCGGCCCGTCGCGCCCTGACAACTCGCGGCGCCCGGCGGGAACTGGGTTCCCCGGCGGTAGGCTCTCCGGTGCCCCAGGAGCCACACCCGCCACGGCAGCACCTGGGAGGTCGGGTGTGTGAAGCGCAAAAGTGATATCGCATGTGATATCACTTTCGGTCAGAGCGCGGCGGCGACGTCCCACAGTCGTTGCAGATCCGCGGGTTCGGTTTGCAGCGGGACCAGCGCGAGGTCGGTGGCGCCGGCGTCGAGGTAGGCCGCCAGGCGGCCGGTGACCGCCGATGCGGTCCCGATCACGGCGAGCTCGACGACGCTGGACAGGCCTTCGCGGGCAAGGACCTTCTGGTCGGAGGGGATCTGGTCGTAGATGGCCAGACTCCCGGCGGCCCGGGCGCGGACGGCGTCGGCGTCATCGGTGACCGCCGCCGACACCAGCGCGATGACTCGCGGGCGTGGCCGTCCGGCGCGCTGCCGCCTCGGTGATCGTGGGCGCGATGAATTCTTCGATGGTGCGCGGGCCGGCGTGGGCGGGCAGCGTGCCGTGCTCGCCGGCGACCGAAGCCGGCTGGTGGCCGCCTTCCGGAAGTGCGCCGAAACCCACCTCACCACTGGACGAGTACCCCGGCGCGGACAAAGCTTCGGTGATGGGGTGGTGACGGGCGGTGAGGCGGCGACTTGAGCGAGATCGGCACAGGCGCGGTCGAGCGCTACCTGACCTGCATGGCCGCCCACGACTGGGATGGCCTTGCCGCCACGATCTCCGACGATGGCTTCACCCGGGACGGCCCGTTCTGTGATCGCGTCGAGAGCAAGCAGGGCTACGTCGCGTTCCTGCGCGGCGTGATCACCTCGCTGCGGGGCTATCAGCTGACAGTGCAGCGGGTGTCGCATGCATCGGATCGGGTGTCCTACGTCGAGCTGAGCGAGACCTTCGAGGTCGACGGCACCCTCACCGAGTACCCCGAGTGCATCCTGTTCGAGCGCGGCGACGACGGCCTGATCAACCACGTCAGCGTGTTCGTCAAGCAGCCGGGGGCCGAAGGCCCGGTGGAGGGCGCTCGCGCCACCTGATGGGGATCGGTCAGTTCAAGACCCCGGGGTCCCTGCGCAGCTCGCGGCGCACCATCGCCTCGAAGAGCCCGGTGAACGGGTGGGTGTTGAAGAACTCGCCGTAGGTGCGCGCCGCATCGCGATTCATCGGCACGCCGCCCCCGGCGGCGGCGATGTGCCAGGCCTGGCGGCAGCGCCACTCGAAGGACATGGCCCGCAGGTAGGCCTGCACGATGTCGCGGCCGAGCACGACCACGCCGTGGTTGGCGAGCAGGCCGACGTTGCTGTCGCCGATGGCCGCGGCCGCGGCCCGGGCGTTGCCGGCGTCGTCGACCGTGCCCCGGTACTCGTCGTAGAACGCCACGCCGCCGTGGTACAGCGCGCCGGTCTGGTCGTAGATCTCCGGGGCCCGCCCCAGATCGGCCCACAGCGTTCCCCACCGCGAGTGGTTGTGGATCGCCACCCCGATATCGTCGCGGGCGCGGTGCAATTCGACGTGCAGCGTGATCGCCGGCGTGATCGTCCACCGGCCCGCGATCTCGTTGCCGTCGGCGTCCATGGTCATGATGTCGCTCGCGGTGACCTCGTCCCAGGTCAGGCCGAACGGGTTCACCAGGAACGTCCCGTCGGGTTGTTTGTAGGTGACGTGGCCGGCCAGATGGTCGTCGTAGCCCTCGACGAACAGGCACCGGCACAGCAACGCCAGCTCCTGGGCGGCGGTGAGCTCGGGCAGGGCCGGAGCGATGGGTTTCGTGACGACCATCGCGCGCATCGCGGTCGGTCGGTTCGTGTCGGTGCTTGTCACGCCGGGCTTCCCGTTCTCACGTGCCGACGATCTGGCGCAGCCGAGTGCCGTAGAACGCCAGGGCGTTGTCGGCGAGCACCTTGCGTTCCAGCGCGTCGCCGAACCCCCGGTCCTCGACGCTCTTCACCGCTCCCGGGAAGACGGCGTCGTGATGGGGGTAGTCGGAGGCGAACATGACGTTGCCGGCCCAGCCATGCTCGAGTGCCGCAACCACGCCGGGCTCCTCGATCTCGAACGTCAGCCACGACCGTGTGTTGACGGTGCCACGCGGGTCTCCCCCGCGGTAGTCGCCCGGGGCGAGCTCGTAGTGCTCCTCGATGCGGTCCACCCACGTCGGCGCCCACCCGCAACCGGCTTCGAGGAACCCCACCCGCAGGCCGGGGAACCGTTGAAAGATCCCGGCCAACGTGACGTTGACCATCGCGGCCATCTGCTCGAAGACGTGGCTGACGATGTGGCAGCCGGCGTAGCTGGACATACGGTCAAGGCCGATGGTGTCGATGCCGGAGAGATAGGCCTCGTGCAACGACACCGGAACGTCGAGCCGCGCGGCCGTGCTCCACAACACGTCGAAGTCAGGGTGGTCGGCGGTGCGGCCGCCGATCCGGTTGGGTCGCATCACGCCGCCGACGAACCCGTGGGTGGTGACGGCCCGCTCGAGTTCGGTCGCCGCCAGGCGCGGGTCTTGTTGCGGCAGCAGCGCCACCCCGATCAGACGCTTCGGGTCGGCGGCGCAGTAGCGGGCGAGCCAATCGTTGTACGCCCCGCACAGTGCGGCCGCGACGTCGGGGTTGTCCAGCAGCCCGAACATCAGCCCGACGCTGGGATACAGCACCGCGGCGCCGATCCCCTCGTCGTCGAGAACCCGCAGACGAACGATGGGATCGCGGCCGCCCTCGCGTCGCTCGCCGCCGGCGGACACGTGGTTTTGCAGCCCACCGGGGAACGGATATCTCGACCGCCAGAGCCGGCCCTCGATGCGATAGGTGACGAAGCCGCCCGCTTCGGTGACGAACTGCATCGCGCTGTCCCGCATGGCCGAGGGGATGGCGTCGACCAGCTCCGGAAGCGTCTCCTCGACATGCCCATCGGCGTCGATCACAAGCGACATCGGACCCCCTTGCCGAGGCGGCCGGGATGTAAATCCCTAAAATAGTAAATTAGGAACGATTGAGAAGGCAGTCAAGCAGCAATGGCAGGTGATTGGAGGCGCCGGTGGGGTCGACGCCAGCGACCGACGCGGTTGCCGGATTCTGTGGCGCTGCCCGGATCAACGATGTCGACGGGATGGTCGCCACGCTCGCGCCCGACGCGGAGCTCGTCTCGCCGCTCTTCGGCCGGATGGTCTTCCGCGGGCACGCCGACCTGCGCGTACTCGTGGGCGCCGCGTTCGGCAGCCTGCGCGGACTGCACTGGCGCGAGTTCATCGGCCAGGGGCAAACCCGTGTCGCAGTGAGCGAGGGACGGGTCGCGGGAGTCGGTGTCACCGACGCGATGGTTGTCGAACTCGACGACGCCGGCCGCATCCGGCGCATCCGCCCGCATCTGCGACCCTGGCTCGGCCTCACCATGCTGGCCGTGCCACTCGGGCTCAAGCTGGGCCGCCATCCCGGCGTGATCGCCCGGGCTTTGACGGCAAGCCACTAGAGGTCCGTTTCGAGACATTTCAGAACCGTCCACGCAGATGTCCGGTTAAGTTGTCGGCGAGCCGCTCACAGTTGCGGCCCACGAGCCGATCCGAAGGATCGTCGCAACATGCGAGTTGACGGGCGGGAGATCACCGTTTCCGGTGACTTGCTGCAACCGCTGACCCGACGGACCAACGACATACTCCGGCTCGTGCTGGCGGCGCTGGCCGTGGTGACCGTGATCACGAGTTCGCTGATAACCCGCAACGGGTGGGTCGCGCTCGAAAAATCCATCTCGGGGATCGTCGGAGTTCTCACGCCCACCCAGTCCAATCTGGTTTATCTGGCGTACGGCATCGCGATTCTGGCGTTGCCGTTCGCGATCCTCATCGGGCTGATCGCCGCACGCCAATGGAAACTTCTCGGCGCGTACGCCGCTGCCGGGATCATCGCCATTCTCGCGCTGTCGATCAGCGGCAACGGCATCGCTGCGCCGAAATGGCACTTCGACCTGTCCGATCGGCTCGACACCGTGCTGGCGCAGTTCCTCGACGACCCGCGGTGGATCGCGATGCTCGCGGCGGTGCTCACCGTGTCGGGCCCCTGGCTGCCGGCACGCTGGCGCCGCTGGTGGTGGACGCTGCTGCTGGCGTTCGTGCCGATCCATCTGGTCGTCAGCGCCGTGGTGCCCGCCCGCTCGTTGCTGGGGCTCGCGGTGGGCTGGTTCGTCGGTGCGCTGGTCGTGCTGGTCGTGGGCACACCCGCCCTGGAGGTACCGCTCGACGGCGCGGTGCGGGCACTGGGCAGGCGCGGATTCGCGGCGACCTCACTGACGGTGGTGCGGCCGGGCGGCCCCGGGCCGCTGGTGCTGTCGGCGCGCTCGGACGGCCCGGGTTCGGTCGCGATCGTCGAGATGTACGGCCCGAACCAACGCAGCGGCGGTGCGCTGCGCCAGGTCTGGCGGAAGCTGCGATTGCGCGGCAGCGAAACCTCACCCCTGCAGGCCTCCATGCGCCGCGCCGTCGAGCACCGCGCGCTGATGGCGATCGCGATCGGTGATCTGGGTGTTGCCAACACCACGCCGATGGCGGTCGCCCCGCTCGAGCGGGGATGGACGTTGTATGCGCACAGCCCCGCGCGGGGAACCCCGATCAACGAGTGCGCCGAGACGACGCCGGTGGACAGGGTTTGGGAGTCGCTCGGCATTCTGCACGACCGGCAGATCTCTCATGGTGACCTGCGCAGCAGGGAGATCACGGCCGATAACGGCAAAGCGCTGTTCGGTGGGTTCGGCAGCGCCGAATACGGCGCCACCGACGCCCAGCTCCAATCGGATGTCGCCCAGTTGCTGGTGACGACGACCGACCTGTACGACGCGAAGTCCTCGGTCGGCGCGGCGATCGGCGTCTTCGGTAAGGACGCGATCCTGACCGCCTCGCGCAGGCTTTCGAAATCCGGTGTCCCGTCGCGTATCCGGGACTCGCTGACCGACGCCGGCGCCGTCATCTCCGCCGCCCGCGAGGAGGTGATGCGCCAGACCGGTGCCGGCCAGATCCAAGCCGAACAGATCACCAGGTTCACCCGCGGTCAGATCATCCAGTTGGTATTGCTGGGGGCGCTGGTCTACGTCGCCTACCCGTTCATCAGCACGGTGCCGACGTTCTTCTCCGAGCTGCGGACCGCGAACTGGTGGTGGGCATTGCTCGGGCTCGCGGTGTCGGCGCTGACGTACGTCGGAGCGGCCACCGCACTGTGGGCCTGCGCCGACGGGTTGGTGCGCTTCAAGAATCT
>NZ_DATFYW010000206.1:0-4168 GCF_035314905.1 Mycobacterium sp. | reverse complement strand
CACCTGGGCTATGTTGTCATCGAAACGTATAAGTTCGCGGCCTGGACACGCTTCGGGCGCGATGCCATCGGCATGCAGCTCGATGAGATGGTGCCCGACACGATCCGATTCCGGCTCGACGCCAACGAATGCCGCTTCCCGCTGCGCCGTGGACCCGCCGAGGACGTCGTCGCACTCGGCTGGCAGCTCGACGACGATGCCACCTTTGACGGGATTTCCCGCCGGGTCATCGACCACGGCGTGCCGGCCGTCGAGGGCACCGAGGAGGAAGCCGCGCTGCGCGGGGTCGAGCGTTTCCTGCGGTTCCCCGGGCCCAACGGATTGACTCAGGAGATCTACACCGTCGCCCGCACCGGTCCGCTTCCGCTCGACATCCCCGGCAGCGGGTTCGTCACCGGCGCAGGTGGACTGGGCCACGTCGCCGTCACCACGAAGAAACCCTGTGAACTGCGCGGTTGCTTCAGCCACGTCTTCGACGCGCGGTTGAGCGACTACATCGACGAGACCATTAACAGCATGAAACTCAAGGTCCCGTTCCTGCGGGTCAACGAGCGGCACCACACCCTGGCGATCGCATCGGTCAACGCCTTGCCCATCAACCCCATCCGCAGCCGAGTGCAGCACGTCAACGTCCAGGCAGCCACCCTCGACGACATGGTCGCGTCCTATCAGCGGGTCAGACAACTGGGATTCGAGATGGCCCTGTCGGTCGGCCAGCACACCAACGACAAAGAACTGTCCTACTACGCACGAACACCCTCGGGCTTCGAATGGGAGGTCGGCTGGAACCCCATCGTCGTCGACGAATCCACCTGGAAACCCACCACCCACCAGGGCATCAGCATCTGGGGCCACACCCCCGAAGGGCAAACGATCATCGACAGGCTCGATCAATTCGCCATTGCCGCCCGGTCGGTATTCCACGCTGAAGACACCGTAGCGGCGCTCAGCGCACCCGCAATCGCCGATTAGGCGCGGCAGTGGCCCCTCCGCGGCGGCACTGGGCATAGGTTGAATCGATGAACATGCGTAAGTCGAGGGGGATGCGGCAGATCACCGAGGGCCTGGGTGCGCTCGACGCGGAACTGTTTGGCGCAATCGCGGAGTCGCCCAGTCCGCTGCTCGACAAGACGATGCCGGCGCTGACCCGCGCCGCCGATCACGCCAAGCTGTGGCTCGCGATCGCGGCCGCCATGGCGATGTCGGGCAGCCGATCGGCCCGGCGCGGCGCCGGCCGCGGTGTGGTGAGCCTCGCGGCGACGAGCCTGACCACAAACCAGCTGGCAAAACGCGTGTGGCGACGGCAACGGCCCCGTTACGGGTCCGTTCCGCTCGCCCGGCGCCTGCTGCGAAACCCCACCTCGCATTCGATGCCCTCCGGCCACTCCGCCAGCGCCGCAGCGTTTGCCGTCGGTGTGGGACTGGAAAGCCCCACGCTGGGGCTGCCGCTTGCACTCCTGGCCGGCCTGGTCGGGTTCTCGCGCATCGCGACCGGCGCGCACTACCCCGGCGACGTGCTGGCCGGCTTCGGTATCGGCGCGTCGATCGCGGTGTTGGGTGGGCGCCTGGTCCCGCCGATCGTTGACCGCACCCCGCGCGGCGCCGACCCGCTGCGCATCGGCACGCCGCCGCGGCCTGACGGCGCGGGTGTGGTCCTGGTCGTCAACCCCGCTGCGGGCAGCGGCACTGGCAATCGTGTGATCGGCGAAGTCCGTAGAGAACTGCCGAAAGCCGAGATCATCGCAGTCGGTGAGAACGACAGCTTGCAGCAGGTGTTGCGCGCGGCCGCCGAGCGGGCCGAGGTGCTCGGAATCGCCGGTGGCGACGGAACGGTCGCGTGTGCGGCCGCGGTAGCGGTGGACGCCGGCCGCCCGCTCGCGGTTTTCCCGGCCGGCACATTCAACCACTTCGCCAAGGACATCGGCTGCGACCACGAGGCAAAGACGATCCGCGCGATACAGCAGGGCAGCGTTTCGTGCGTCGACCTGGTGCGCTTCAACGACACCAAGATGGTGATCAACACCGCAAGCATTGGCGCCTATCCGAAATTGGTGCAGACCCGCGAACGGCTGGAACACAAGATCGGCAAGCCGCCAGCGGCGGCGTATGCGATGCTGCACACCTTGCGTCACGAGGATCCGGTGCGCATCAGCTACGACAACAAGACGCTGCAGACTTCACTGTTCTTCCTGGGCAACTCGACCTACCAGCCATCCGGCTTCGCACCGGCGGAGCGCAACCGCGTCGACGACGGGCTGATCGATGTGCGGATCCTGGAGACCGGACGCCGTTTCAGCAAGCTGCGCATCATGATCGCACTCATGCTCGGCAGGCTGCAGCGCAGCCGGCTTTACCACGAATCCCATGTCCCGCAGTTCGGCTTCACCTCGATCGACGGGCCCACCACCGTGGCGCTCGACGGAGAGGTGGCGGGACAGTACGAGCACGCTGACTTCAGCGCCCGCTACCGGGTTCTGCCGGTGTTTCGCCCGCTGCCGCGTCGGTGATCAGCGTTTCACGCCGCGTGCAGGTCGATCAGCGCGATGCCGATCCTGGCCTCGACCTCGGTGATGGTGATCTTTGGTGCGCCAGGCAGCGGAGGCGCGGTGGAACGGTAGCGAGCGCCCGTAGGTGTGGCGAATTCTGCGGCGTGCCTGCCGTTTTCGTCTGTTTCGGTGGCGACGTCCCAGCCCGGCGCCTCTTTGACGTAGTTGCACTGTTCGCACGCACCGAGGCCGTTGCCGACGCTGGTCGGCCCGCCCCTGGCGTGCGGTCTGGCGTGGTCGCGATGGCGGATCGGGGCGTCACAGTAGGGGGTGCGACACCGCTGATCGCGCAATCCGATGAACTCGGCCAGCCCGCGCGGGAAGCGGCGCGAGCGCGACTCGACCGCCACCAGCGTCCCGGTCCGCGGCGTCGCGTACAGGCGGCGCAGCGCGGCGTGTGAACGCTTGTCGGTCGCCGACAGCCCCACAAGCGCGCGGGCAACCGCGGCGGGAACCGGTCCGTACCCGTCGATGACCGCCGGGTCGTCGCCGCCACCCAGCAAGGCCTGATCCGACATCACCAGGTTGACCATCACCGGAGTCGGCGCGTCGGTCGGCCGGCCGGTCACCCGTTCCACCAGCGTGTCAGCCATCACCTGTCCGCGCGAGCGGTCGTCAAACGTGGTGTCGGCCGCCCGGCGCAGCGCGGCGTACACCGCGACACCCGTGGCCACCGGAAGCAACGCGGTCAGCCACGTCATCGTGTCGGGCGCGGGACGGATCGTCACCGTTCGCTCGTTCGCCGCCTTGGCGGCCCGCTCGACGACCGCGCCCGGGTCCAGCCGGTAGGCGATCGCCCTGGCCGCCGCGGCGATCCGGGCGTCGCCCGCCCCGTCGAGGTTTGCCGTGTCCGCGCAGAGTTCGGCGTCCAACACGCGACGATCCGCCACGTCCAGGCACGCCGATTCGCGCACTATCAGCGTGGCGCGCCACTCGCTCAGCACACCGATCTCCAGTGCCGCCAGCGTGTGCGGCATCTCATGCACCAGCGCCTTGGCGAAGCCGAGATGGCGGCCGCCGCGCGCCGGCGAGTCGCGGCGGGCCAGCGCGACCTCACTGGCCACGCCGCGGCCGCGTTGCCGTGTCGGCACCCCCGCTTCGGCCTCTGCGCTCCGCCGAGACGCGTCCAACGCCGCCGCCGCGCGCGCCTGGCCGGCCGCCGCGGCGGCTTTCACCCGCTCGAGCAGCGCTATCCGCTCCACGAGCGCGGCCTCATCGGCGTGCGGGTCCACCGCGACCAGACCGCTCACCCATTCCTGTTCGAACACATCTTCGATCATAGAGGTGGGCACCGACAAATCGTGTCGACCCGGGCCGGCGGCACCCCGGAAGGCATAAGAATGCTGTTCAAACAGCCGTTGCCGCGGAAGGAGTCGCCATGGATATGCGTTCGGACCCGCGCGCCGACCCGCGCATGATCGCCGCGCTGGCACCGTTCGGGCTTGACACGACGCCGCCGCTCCCGCCGGCCGGGTGCGCCTTTTCGCGCGACGACCAGCTGGCATATGTCGCCGCGATGGAAGACGGCTTCGGTGCGGTGTTCGACGCGCTGATCGCCGATCTCGCCCCCGTCGAGGGGATCAGCCACTCAACAGAAACCATCACCGGGTTCGACGGCAACG